>JAUMYE010000049.1 GCA_030528815.1 Candidatus Saccharimonadota bacterium
ATTCCACTTAGTACTACTCAGGTTATTTTGAAACTAAAACAGAATTATGATAGAGCTATTGTACGGGTCCCAATTACTCCCTTGGACTGTAAAGATTTGAATGTTTATGTAAATAATCGCGCTGGTGATACTAAGTCATTTGATATCTGCGAAGGCGATAAAATCGAAACATTTATTACGTCTGCAGGTAGTGATAGGACTTATATTTATCTTCTAGATAATTCACATATTGCTCGCTTGAAAACCAATACGACTTATTCGAAACTATATGAGATCGCTATCTACTCCGAGCGAAAGGCCGAGATTGTTGAGAAAGCTAAGACGATTAGTTTATCTAAGGAAACGACTGTGGTTGATATTCCAGACGTACCACAAGTTCCAAATGTGGAAGATATCATAGAATCGGAAGACCCAACCGAACGGGCTAATGATACGGATAATTAATACTTAAGCGCAACTAATAAAGAAAGGAATATAAAATGCTATATCCAAGCGTAAGTAACCTATTTGAAGACGTATTCGATGGCGACTTCTTTGAACGCCACGATTTGACTCCAAGCCGCTTTGGCCGCCATGTTGGCAAGCTTGCTGTAATGCGCACAGATATTAAAGAGACAAAGAGCGCGTACAAGCTAGCAATTGATCTTCCTGGCTACGAAAAAGAAAATATTAAGGTTACTCTAGAACAGGGTGTCCTAACAGTTTCTGCCGAGAAAAAGTCTGAGCTTAAGGAAGAAGACGAAGAAGAGAATAAGCTAATCCGCAGCGAGCGCTATGTTGGTATCAATAGCCGTAGCTGGTTCGTCGGTGAAGATATTAAGCAGGAAGATATCAAGGCAAAGTATAAGAATGGTGTCTTGAATCTAACTATCGCTAAGCCGGCCGAAGAAATAAAGGCTAACGAAGTTAAGAATATTACGATTGAATAATCATGCTAAAGAAAATTGATTGTTTTGAATTTGATAAACTCGTTTCCGAGAGCGAAGGCGAAGTCTTTGTAGATTTTTCTGCTGAATGGTGTAGCCCATGCCAAAAGATGGAACCAATACTACGCGAAATCTCTGAGTCCAATACTGTTTACCAGGTAGATATCGAAGGAGAAAAAGACTTGGCTATGGAAAACGAAGTCGTATCGATTCCATGCATTGTTCTATTCCGCGACGGTAAAGAAGTGAACCGCATAATTGGGCTTTGCAAGAAACAGGATATCTTGGATCTAAAGAATGAATAGCAATATTTATGACCTTGCAATTATTGGCGGCGGACCAGCTGGCCTTTCGGCTGCTATCTATGCCGTTCGCGCAGGCTTAAAGACTGTAGTCTTTGAGAAGCTTGTTTGCGGTGGCCAGATTGTAAACTCGTCAAAGATAGATAACTATCCGGGCATGCCGCATGTTTCTGGTGCGGTATTCTCGGATAAGCTTCAGGCGCAGGCTGAAGAGCTTGGCGCGGAAATCGTTTTTGATGAAGTGCTATGCTTTAGTAAAAAAGAAGATATTTTCGAACTAAAGGGCGAAGAGATATACAACGCAAAGGCGGTTGTTCTTGCTTGTGGTACTGCTCCTCGCCATCTGCATATTCCTGGTGAATCTGAGCTGCTTGGCAAAGGTGTTTCGTTTTGTGCTACCTGTGATGGTAAATTCTTCGAAGGTAAAGATGTGGCCGTAATTGGTGGCGGTAATACCGCACTTTATGACGCGCTCTATCTTGCAGACATTTGTAAAAAAGTCTACTTGATTCATCGTCGTGACGAATTTCGCGGTAGCAAGTCCGCAGTCGAGAAGCTAGAGAAACTGGACAATGTCGAATTCTTGCTAAATACTACTCCAGAGCGCATGCTTGGCGAAAAGAAGCTAGAGGGGCTAGAAGTATTGCAGGATGGCAAGAAAATCACACTCGAGCTATCTGGCGTCTTTGAAGCTGTCGGTTCTGTGCCGCAGGGTGCAGCGCTAAATCCAAATCTCAAGACTACTGAAGACGGATATATTAAGTGCCATGAAAACTTCGAAACTAGTGTTGAGGGCGTATTTGTTGCGGGCGATCTTCGCGAGAAGCGTCTAAGGCAGCTAACTACGGCCGTGGCAGACGGCGCCGAAGTTGTAACTAGTGTACAAGAATACTTAGCGAAATAAGCATGAAAAACCCGCAGCGTGAACTGCGGGTTTTTCGTTATAATTGGACTCTCTTGCCAGCGGAAAGGTGTTTGCTTGAGATTACGACGCAATTGTCTTTCGAACACTGAAGCGCGATTGTTTCGTAGATTTCTCCAAGAACGAAGCAGCATCTTCCGGTAAAGAAGTTGTTGACTGTCGTGTTGGCCTGCGGATAACTAATCGCAAGTGTTCCGTGATGATTATTCTCTGTAGCGTACTTTTTGAGTGCTTTTACACACTCTTCCGCAAGGCGACATCCGCTATCTCCGAAGAGATTAATGCTGAGGCATACGAAGTCTGTTTGCTCGTGATGGCGCACCGAGAGATAATCGTGAATCTTAACGCTCTTTTCCGGCTGTTGAACCATATAACGACCCCCTTAGTAATGTGCAATTAATATATTATACAGCTAAAGCTTAAAAAAGTCAATAGTTAGGCGCTTGCCATGGGGTTTATGTAATAGAGGCTATTATTTCGTCAATGTAGTCATTAGCTTGCCAAAATGGAAAGTTTATACAGATAAGCTTATAACGCTAAGGTGTATTAGCTTTCCAAAATGGCAAGCTAAAGCCTATATTGGCGAGACGGGAGGGAAACCAAGAAATATCCCTGTGCTACAATATAGTTATTAACTGAGGTAGAAAAATGCTATTGAATGACAAGATTTTGGTAGGCAAAAGCGGCGACAAAGAGCTCTTTATCCTACCTAAAATGGCAAACCGTCACGGGCTAATTACGGGTGCAAGCGGCTCTGGTAAAACTATTACTTTGAAGGTTATGGCCGAGAGTTTTTCGGATGCTGGTGTTCCAGTATTTTTGGCTGACGTAAAGGGTGATCTTGCCGGTACGGCAATGATGGGTGAAGTTAACGAGAATATCCAAGAGCGCCTCGATGCTCTTAATATTACAGATTTCGAGCCAAAATCCTTCCCAGTAAGATTCTGGGATATCTATGGCGAGAACGGTCATCCAGTCCGCGCTAACGTTGAGCAAGTTGGTCCAGAAATCCTTAGTATGATGCTTGGTCTAACAGAAGCTCAGGAAGGTAACCTTGCCATCGCTTTCGAAGTTGCCGAGGATGAACAGCTTCCGCTAATCAATCTTGAAGATTTGCGCGCAGTTCTTGCTTATGTCGCCGAAAATAAGGACAAATATGTAACTAAGTATGGCAATATAACAACTCAGAGTATTGGCGTTATCCAGCGTAGCCTCCTAACCCTAGAAAAACAGGGTGCAGACAAGTTCTTTGGCGAGCCAGCCCTAGATATTAACGATTTCTTTGCCGTAGATAAAGATGGTCGCGGCGTAATTAATACGCTTCACGCAGTAAAACTATTCGAAAGCCCAGACCTATATGCAAGCTTCCTATTGTGGCTCCTAACCAGCCTATTTAGTCAGACGAATGAAGTTGGTGATCTAGATAAGCCAAAGATGGTCTTCTTCTTCGATGAGGCTCACTTGCTATTCAATGGTATGCCTACTTATCGCCTCAAGAGGATTACTCAGGTCGTAAAACTTATCCGTTCCCATGGTATTGGTCTATACTTCATTTCTCAGCGTCCAACAGACATTCCAGACGAAATTATGTCTCAGCTTGGTAACCGCGTTCAACATACGCTTCGCGCCTATACTCCAGCAGAGCAAAAGATTGTTAAGGCTAGCGCAGATTCCTTCCGCACGAATCCAGAATTCGATACCGCCGAGGCTATTCTTGCTCTTGGTACAGGCGAAGCTTTGGTCTCCTTCCAGGACGCAAAGGGCGCGCCAAATATTGTCGAGAAGGCAACGATCTTGCCACCACAGAGTCAGATGGGCGTAATCGATGGTATTGCACGCCAGAAGATTATTAATGAAAGTCCATTCGTCGGCAAGTACGACACTGCTATTGATCCAGATTCTGCCTTCGAGCGTATTCAAAGAATGAAGGCTGAGCTAGCCGAGCAGGCGATTAGCGAAGGCATTATTGAACAGCCGGTTCAATACAAGGGCGAAAGCCCTGAAGATATCCAAAGGCGTAATATTGAAGCCTTTAATGCAAAGCTTCGTGAGAATCAGGCGGCAAACCAGGTTGTTCCGCAGCAACAACAAGCCGCTCCAGCTAAGACGACCAAGACTACGAAGGTTTCTCAGAGCAAGCTAGAGAAATATGCTGACCGTGCCGTTGGTAACATGGTTGGTAGCGCAAGTAGCGCCGTTGGTAGAAACCTCATGAATAAGTTCCTAAAGAGCTTCTTTAAGTAATATAAAAAATCCACCAGTTAACGCTGGTGGATTTTTGATGCTAGACTAACTTACCATAAACTTCGCCGAACTTATCCTCTTCGACTCCTAAATCTCGGAGCATGGCGTAGGCTCGCTCCATTGGAATATATGAGAAGCAGTTAGATTCGCTTAGGATTTTTGCAATCGCGTTGTATTTCTTGAATTCGTTTGACGTTTCGTCGTAATTCTTTGCGAGAGCTAGAGCCTTATCTCTTAACTCGACTTGGATTTGTGGTAGTTCTTGGTTGTCCATTATGCATTCCTCGAATTAACGCTTGATGGGAAGTTAATATTTGGTACTGGGCGTAGATGCATTCCAGAAACAATTGTAAGTTGCTCGTCATCAAAGACTTCCTGCAGTTCTCCTGATTTCGTCTCGTAAACTTCGGATTCGTTTGTGACGTAGAAATGCTCGGTATTTTCTGGGTTGGCATAGAAACTGGTATCGTTGAAAGATAGGACAGTCTCTACGGCAACATCTATAACATTCTCGCCCTCATCGTCGTAAATGTCTCTCCTTACAACCGAAATGTTAGCCTGCTGCATATCGTATTCTTTGCTAAACATGGCGCTAAATAGCTGATAAAGACGAACGGAGACATCGATATCTGTAAGTCCGTTGTGTTTAAGGATATTTAGCAGGGTCTGCTTCTTTTCTTGTAGGCTAATCTTTTCAAAGCCGCCATTAGACTCAGCATACTCGTTCAAGGCTTCAGTGATACGCTTTTGTTTCTCAGCTTCTGGACTGCCGGCTTCTGTTTCTTGCTGATTAATAAGGTCATACATCTTCTGATAGGACTCATCGAAGCGCGCTCTAGTTTCTTCGTTGTCGGTCATTAGTTTTAGACCACTAAGCGGTGCATTGACTTTTGCGGCGGTAAGGTCGCTTCGGTAGACTTCCTTTACGGTGTCTGCACCAACAATCATATCATCACAGCGGAAGCGAAGGTTGGCGTGACCTGAGCCATATTCTGCATCCTTGAGCTTGCGGCCAGAGCTATCGAAATGGCTAACCTCAAAATTGATTCCGTATTCGCTAAGCATTTTGCCAAGAATCATGGTTAGCTCATAGCAAACTGCGCGGTTGTTTTCTGGCGTAATTTGCTCGATATAGCTAATGTCGTTATGAACTGCGCCGAGGTTATCTTCGCCATAACCAGCCATATAACGGCCATCATAACTCAGTAATTTACAAAGCTTGATATATGTAAACAAAGCTTTATCTAGATTAGTTGCATCTTCTGGCATGCCTTCAGTGAGAGCGGAGTGGAGCTCTGGAGAAATCTTAGTCTTCTCAAGGAGCGGTTCGTTAGTCTCCATGACCTTGTTTATGAAATCATGATTAATAACGCGGCAATACTCGGACATATTATTGCGTGCTACGTCAGGTAAGCAGAACCGGTTATTGAATAAATCAGAATGATCTTCAACGAATTTGGCCAACTCTGCTTCTGAAACACCATCGATAGTACTTTTCTCGTTGAGTGCTGCCAAGAAAACGTCGGGATTTTTGTTAAAGAAATCTAAAATGTCGTTGCCATTTAGTTGGACATCTTTACCGTCAAGCTTGTCTGCTAGAGGATTATCTTCGCAATAATTCCAAAAAGCTTCGAGGCTAGTTGCTTCGCGAATGATCTGAATTCTCTTAGCTTCCGTCTCGGTTAGATCTTCTAGCTTGCCGTCTTGTTGTAGTTTGTCTAGGCTGCGCATAAGCTGAGCAGGTGAATCAATGCTGGAATTTGTAACTGAAACCGTATCTACTTCGGGCACGCCATCAAAACCTTCGATCTCGCGGCTAGTCATCTGTGAAACCATGTTAATTTCGCCTTCAAGAAGCATTTGGACTTTATCGAAGAAGACCTCGTTCGAAATAGCGCGAATGACAGTCTCCTCATTGATCTTTTTATCAGTCTTAAAACCGGCTTCGACTACTGGACTTGCGTGAAGTTCTTCAAAATCCTCGTCGGAAACAAATATAAACTGTTCTTGCCAGTTCGGAATGCGATCTTGCGGCACAAGATACTGATTTAAGTCGTCCATACCCATTTTAGTAATGCGCTCGTCGGCAAAAATTGAGTTGCCCTTGGAGTTCAGGCCTTTTTCGCGAAGTCTACGCTGGTAGCTTGGACTATTAGTGTCTGCTTCGGGATTTTGAGCTATTTCAGTAAGAGAGTCCCATTCGTTGGTCTGTTCTTCGGAAGCGGAATCTTGCGCCTCTGCGGGACTGGTTTCTTTTGCGAACTTGCTCTTAATAAAAGACTTCAGGCTCATAAGGAAATTATAGCAAAATAGAAGCGCTTAAGAGCGCTACTTGTGCCTTGGTCGAGATATGAGTGTCTTGGCCTTTGCTTTAACGAGCATAAAAGTAGCACTAATGCAAAGAACGATAATAACTCGAAATATTGCTGGTCTTACCCAGTAGGGCTTAGGCTCGATAGACGTCCAGTGCTTGAATAAAATCGATTGGTCAAGATAATGAACAATTAAAACAATGAGGCTATATTTTCCGAAAAATTCAAAGAATTTAGAAAAGCGTAGTTTGTGTATCGTCTTGCATAATACTGAAACGCAATAGCTGCCGGAAAGGGCGACAATGATTGCGAATAGATTTTTACTCATGCCGTATTCTGCTAGCGCAATAAAATGTGTATTCATAATTCCGTAAAGCCATATGCCACAAGCGACTATAAAAAGTTCGGTTCGATGTTTCTTTAAGAAACGAAGCTTACTTCTTGCTATGAGACCTAAAGTAATAAATAGAACACAAACGAGAGAAATATCGATATTGAATGGTAAGTAAAAACTATTCGCACCTAGAAAAACCCCGAAAGCCCCAAGGAATAGTAGTGGGTATTTATTATTTTTAGGTCCCACGGCGACTGTAGTTGCATTAATAAACAAACGCGAAACAAACATCGAGACCAAGAACCATAGCATACCTAATGATATATAGGGATTGCTCGTACTTGAAAGGAGTGAATTAAACCACTTGAGTAGAAGGCTTAGTATGATACTCGAGGAAAAACCAGTTTTTTGGATGCCGCCCACTACAATACGAACGAAAGAAAAAATAATAGTTGGTAGCAGTAATGTTTTTGCGTCCCGAAGGGTTTTCTTTAAGAAGGTCTTCTTGTCCGTGGTTGGATGCATAGTAAATCCGGATAGTAAAAAGAAGAGAGGCATATGAAAAGAAGTAATGAAAGAAAAAGTATCGGAAGTATCAAATGCGGTATGCCCAATTATGACACAAATAATTGCAACACCTTTAGCGCAGTCGACCCAAGCCAATCGCGGCTTCTTCTTTAAATCTCTTATATTCATCCTAAGTATTAGTATAAACACTGTCGAAATAAACGCAAGAAAAAAAGACAATCTGTTAAATTTGGAAATTCCAAATATTTTATTTCAGATTGCCTAGACTATTCTATATGGTCCGCGAGACTGGACTTGAACCAGCACGCCGATTGGCATATGCTCCTAAGGCATACGTGTATACCAATTTCACCACTCGCGGATGTAAAGCTAGTATATCAGAAAGATTGGAAAAACGCAAATCT
>JAUMYE010000050.1 GCA_030528815.1 Candidatus Saccharimonadota bacterium
GATGGTGATTCAGGAAGCTTTGAAAGATTTTTCAACCGACAGAGTGATATATGTTGGTTTGTTTGGCGATCCGAAGCTTTATCTTCCTGAAGGAGCTGGGGATTATCCGCCGGCTTGCTATGGGCGGGATTTTTCGAGATATAGGGTGATGGTGGGTAATTGTAAGACAAATAGTGGCTCGCTTGGCGCGCGGAATCCGTACGAACAAGGGGCGTATGGTGGGCGTTATGGCTTGTTTTGTGATGCAAATGATTTTATCTGTGGTGGTTCGCGGAGTCCTCTGTCTAATAATGGTCATCTTAGATATGTGCAGAATCAATCGATTTACATTATGTCTCGTATTGCAGAGATTAGGATTAAGTATTTGCGGTCACATTTGGAGATATATGTCGCCAAGTCCAGCTCTAGAGATATAAGGGATGAAGTTGTGTTGATTTTGCCCGCGGATCAGTATGAGATTATCCGTGGAGATAGGATTAGTTTTGATGCTTCGCAGAGCTTTTCTATAAGAGGTGCAGCGCTGAGCTATTCCTGGGCGCTAAATTGGCAGGAATTGGATGGGAAGGATGCAATCTTAGATTTTGAATTTAGCGATATTGGTGAGTATGAATTAGAAGTTACGGCTTCGACGAGTGCTGGAATAGAAGCTTCGAGAAAGATAAAAGTTGTTGTTAAGGATGGTTTTGAATCGCCCCTCCCCGCTCCAGAAGTCTCCGCTTTAAAGCGTGACGATAGCTCGTTTAGATTGTCTTGGAATAATGTGCCCGAGGGTGCGGAATCTTTGGCAGTCAAAATTGGTGATGTTTTCTTAGGTTATACAGATTTATCTAACAAAGAATTGATAGTTGAGGATTATGACTTTGAACTAAAAGTGGCTGTAGCTTATATGGATAAGGATGGTAATCTTGGCGAGTGGGTTGAAGTAGAGGTTCAGAATAATGAAGAAAACGCGGCTTTAACTTTGCCGGATATTGGTGGTTGGCTATTCTTGTTCTCTCTTGCTTGTGTTGGGCTAATAATATCAGTCATAAAACTAATTAGGGATATGTGAGCAATAAAAAGCGCCCAGAAGCGGATAGCTCCTGAGCGCTCGACGAGAAGTAGTGGCACTCTACGCGAATAGCGTCCACGCAAGCGACTTTGAATCGAACTCTAGTCGGCAGCGGTTTTTGCCAATCAAGCAATCAAAGATATGCTTGGCGGTGCCGCCGATGAATTTGATGCGAGTACTGGTTGTCTCAGTAATCTCGACTTCGTCGCCCCCTCGTTTGCGGAAGTATAGCGGCTGGCACGGAATCTTACTGTAGTTGAAGAGTGCCATGACCTCTACTTTCTCGCCTGTTAATGTTTTATTGTTCATAAATTACTCCTTTATTTGATTAGAATTTTGGAGTCATTTATGTGAGCCATGAATTACTCGGCTCGGTGCCGCCCGTACAAATGACAAATACGTTGCGACGAGATCTCTCGACGTCAGTGACCGAAGTTTGATGTCGTACTTATATTATATATTTAGCTATAATCCTTATGCTAGTCTTGAAATTTAGATTTTTGAAGTTGTTTTTATGTGGACAAGTTTACCCTGTTAATTTGTGGCAAAACATCGAAAAAGTGGATATTTTGTAGAAAAAGCTGTGAACTTCTGGTGGATTTGTTGTTGATAAGAAAAGTCCTAAGAAAGCGGAAATGCACCGCTTGGTAGCGGTGCATCTGCGCAAAAGTTAACTCTATGTTTATAATATTAGCACAAAGTTGCTATTTTGTCAATAAGATTATTAAAATTATTGATTATCCCCACAATAAAACGTGCCGCCTTCGAGAGCATAAATAATAGCTATTTCTCGTTTGCCGTCCGCTTTTGTGAGAAGTGCGTCATCGTTTTCGATGCATTTAGCAGAATAATTTACGGAAATCTCGTGCGAACCTTCTGCTGGAATGTAGTCCTGCGGCTTTCCGTCGGCCCAATCATGAATGCTAGAAAAATGATACATTTCGCCGTCTGGATCAGTAAAGAACTCATCGTTACCTTTGAGGATGTAGTTTTCGAGGAATTTGCCATGAAGACCCTGTTCTTCTGGGAAATTGCCGGCATTGTTTGATTGGTAATCCGTGAAAGCCGATAGAACATAGCTCATGTCTTGGCGGCGGTCCGTGTTTCTTTGGCTTCTTTCGAGTGCTTCTTCGGCTTGTTCTAGCTCGCTATCTTTATGCGAGCCTTTTGGCGCCAGAATAATCGCCGCCACTATAGCGGAGATGCTAATTAATAATGCTATTGTAACGGCTATTATTGCTGCATAGTTCGTTTTCTTGGGTATATTGTCTTGCATGTGTTTATTCCTTTAAGATAATTTTACAACAAAAAACGCCCATGTTCTTTTGGGCGTTTTGTTGCGAAATTATTTAGTCTTCGTTCCCCAATAACCGGAGAGGATATTAGTATCGAATGAGAAGGTTAGATTCTCTTCTTCTCTAGCGCGCTTGAGACCTAGCTGGATTAGCTTGTCTAGAAGGACTGGATATTCTGTGCCGGTTTGGCGCCAGAGATGATTAGAAAGGCTGCCAGGAATGGTGTTTACTTCATTGACGTAGATCTTCTCTGTATCCTGATCGATAATGAAGTCGATGCGGATTACACCGGAACAGCCAAGTGCATTGAAGGTCTTGATGGCATAATCTTGAATCTTTTCTTTGGTTTTGTCCGAGATTTTGGCAGGAAGCTCGAGAGATGGATTAGAATTATCCGAACCCATAGTGCCGCCAAATTTGCTGCCTTTGGAGCTTGTCTTGCAAGCGCTATTCTTGGCGCCTTTCGTGCCCTTTACGCCCTTTGCTCCGCCTTTGACGGAGTTGCCGAGATACTTGTCTTTGTAACTCAAGATTTCATCGACCTTGATTGGGGATTCGCATTCTGAAGCCCAAGCATTTTCGTAATCTCCGAGGACTGAGCAGTTTACTTCCTTTAGATTCATGATGGCTTTTTCGACCAAAATCTTTGAAGCGTAAGTAAAGGCGTTCTCTAGAGATTTTTCGAGCTCTTTCTGGTTCTTTGCGATGCTGATGCCGACGCTGGAGCCAAGGTTGACTGGCTTTACGATAACTGGGAAGGAGAGAGATTTTTCGATATCTTCACGAAGTTTCTTCTCGTCTTCCTTGTATTCTTTGACGCTATAAAGTTTGCCATCGATAACTGGGATATTGTTTTCGCGCAAGACTTCTTTACAGGCGAACTTGTCCATGCCGAGTGCGGAAGAAATAACGTCGCAGCCAACGAATGGGATATTCAGCATCTTTAGATAACCTTGGATTGTGCCGTCTTCGACATTTGTGCCGTGAACGATTGGGAATGCGATATCGATATCTGTATAGATTTGCTCTTTGAGGAGTTTCTTCTCGCAGCGCATGAGAACGGTTTTCTCGCCGAGGTTTACAGGAATAACCTGAGTGCTCTTCTTAAGCAAGGCTGGGATGTTCTTGTATGAATTAATATCTGCAATAGATTCGCCAGCGAACATCTTGTTGTTCTTGGTGATGTATACAGGGATTACATCATACTTTTCAGTATTGATGTTTTCGATTGCCTGTAAGGCTGTAATGATTGATACTTCGTGTTCGACGCTGTTTCCGCCGAAGAAGACTGCGACTTTGATTTTCATAATACTCCTTAATTATAGTTATCTGGCAAATCGTTTAATAGTAGGATGTTTAGCTTTTCTGATGGGAAGCGACGTGTTGCGTAGCTAACGCCTTCCTGCGGACTTTTGACATACTGAATCTTGCTTGCGTCGAATTTCTTTGCGGTAAGCCCTGCTTCGATGGCGGCGGTTTGGCTACCACGGCCGACTAGGTAAACGTGATCGATTTCTTGTTTCGCGATGTGTTCACCGAGCTCTTGATTGTATCGCTCTTCGTCGTCGCCGAGTTCGATAAGGCCAGGAGTGATAACGACTTGCTTGCCTTCAAATTCTGACAAGGTGTCGACGGCAAGCTTGGAGCTGACTGGGTTGGAGTTGTAGGTATCGTCGATGATGCTAAGGTTGCCTCTGTTGTTGAGCTCTAGACGATGCGGTGCACCTTTGATATGTTTGAGCGCATACTGAATATCTTTGTCCGAAACGCCAAGGTATTTCGCAACAGCAATAGCGCCGGTTAGGTTCTCGGTGTTATGGAAGCCGAGTAGTTTGGCTTGGCATTCTAGCTTTTTGCCTTCATGATTGATTGTAAAACGCTGGCCTTCGCTTGAAGATTTTAGCTTGTCGGCATAGTAATCTAGCTTTTCGTTCTCGACGCCATAGCTAACAACGTTTGCTTTGGTGTGATGCTTCTTGATGTATTGGTTATCGTAATCTAGGAATACGACGCCGTCGTTCTTTGCGACCGAATCAGCAAGCTCAAACTTAGTACTAATGATAGTATCGATAGTTTTGAAGGTTTGAAGATGTTGAGGGCCGATGGCCGTAATAATGCCTAGGTCTGGGTTGGCGAGTTCGCAACATTCGGCAATTTCGCCCTTCCACATTGCGCCCATCTCACAGATGAAGATTTGATGGGTTGGTTTTAACTCGGTCTTGATGGTTCTAGCGATGCCAAGAGGTGTGTTGTAATTCTGTGGAGTTGTTAGGACGTTGTATTTTTGCTTCAAAAGTTCGGTTAGGAAGGTCTTCATGCTGGTTTTGCCATAACTACCAGTGATGCCAATAATGGTCAAATCTTGATGTTTTTCAAGGATGGCTTTTGCGCTATCGATGTAGCGTTTCTGACCGACTTTTTCGATTGGGTAAAGCACGAAGTTTGCGACGAGGCATAGGAATGGCGCAAGAACATTAATGATACCTAGGCGAATAATCGTGCAGTTTAAGTTTGGTTTAATAGAAACAATTAGCGCAGTAATGACGGCTTCGAGTGCGAAAAGACGAAGAACTCTTCCAGTGATTTTGAATGGAACTTTGGATTTCTTCTTTGGGATAAGTAAGAAGATTGAAAAAGCGAGCACTACTATGGCAAAAACTTGTAGGATTAGAGGCTCGGTTAAAACTAGAAGACCACAAAGCGACAAGACGCTGCGGAAGACTAGTTTGCCGATATTGCTCTTGCACCAGTGAAGGTGCATATCGGTTTTGTAGAAATTAAGCTGGAACATGTGCAAGTAGTTTGCGCATGCTAGGGCTAAGTTGATGATTAGTAAAACAATTAAAACGTATATCATATTAACTTGCTAAAAAGTTTTTTACGATTGCGGCAAAACGTGCGCGGTCTTCTAGGAATGCAAAATGCCCGCAATTCTCGAACATGATCAGTCCAGAATCTTCGATTAGGTTTTCCATAACTTCGCCATCATGTAGCGGAGTCTGGTCGTCGATTTCTCCCCAGATTAGAAGGGTCGGTTGGGATAGATTTGGCAATAGGTTGCGGAGGTCTTCGTTTACAAGGTTTACGAGAGTCTCGCGCATGACTGGCGTTGCGGCACGATAATCGTCGGAGCCCATTCTGCTTTTTAGATCTTCTTCTAGGTTCGGAGCGAGCTTCTTGGCTAGCTTGGTACTGATAGCTTTCTTGCCAGCTTTCATAAGGCTGGTTTTGATTTTGGTTACAGTGCTCTTTTTCTGAACGAGGCCAGCACAGCCGGTCAAAACGATATGGTCAACTTTAAAATCTAGCTCGTCTGGATTCTCGCCGAGCATCTTGATAATGGTGCGTCCACCGTTAGAGTGACCGATAAGATCTAGCCTGGTAATGCCTTCCTTCTTAATAAACTCTTTGACGAGTTTTGCGTAATCACTAGAAGTTAGTGCTTGTTTTGGCTCATCTGAAGAACCGCAGCCCGGCATTTCTAGACAATAGACGGTGTGGTTTTCTGAGAAATCGTCAAAAATGCTTTGGTAGGTAGCAATAGTTGTGCCCCAACCGGCGAGGACTAGTAGAACTCTTCCGCTACCCTGTTTGACGTAGTGGATTTTTAGTCCAATAAGTTTACAGTAATCTTCTGTCATCTATGCTTATTATACCATTCAGTGCAATATGGCGCATCTTTAGCAAAGAAAAAGACCCTAGCTTGCGCCGGGGCCTTTAAGGAGATTAGATAATTATGGATCTCAGCTCGTTAAGAGTGTCTTTGATGACGCTGCTTGTGATGGGGCTGTCGCCGTCGCAGATGATGTATGCGCAGTGGGTTCTGGCTCGAATAATCTCGGGCTTAACGTTCCAGTGCTTAAGATATCTGCGGACGATGACGAGTGTAGTGTAGATAGCTCGCTCGGTTATCTCTCCGACGATTTTGTCGTAGAGTACGGCGATTGTCTTTGTATTCTGATCTGCGACTACATAGGGATTGCAGCTGCCGAGCGTTGTCTGCCATGCGCTCAGCTCGTTACTGACGGGTGTGCAGCGTACGGGCAGGTTGCCTTTCGGAGGGATGTTGTAAACAACGAAGCCCCCTTCTGTGAGTGTTTTCTCGAAATTTGTTCCTTTCAGCTGATCCATTGAGGAATCCTCCTTTGAAATGTTCTAACACATGCTACCTAGGGCGCTTGCGTGGCTATATTATACAATGATTTGTATTTTAAGTCAAAGAGGATTAGCTTTTTGGAGGACTATCTTCCGAGGAGGAACTTGTCGTTATAGAAGATGCTGCGCTTATCTAGTTCTGCGTTTAATTCTTCTGTGCCGTATTGCTCAAGAAGAGTTTTCTCGTCAGAGAATAGGTTTGTGCCGAGTGCTAGTCGGTTGCCTTCGATTTTTACGCCCATGGCGGCGAGTGTTGTTGGGAAAATATCCATCGTGGTAAATTGGCGATTTTTGGTCTGCTTTGGTTTTATTGCGGAGTTGATGAATAAGTTATATACGCGGCGCTCGGAAAGCTGGTCTTCTGAGAAGTGTTCGCTAGACATAGATAGGTGGTCGCCAGTGATAACGATAGTAGTGTTTTTGTAGAAGTCTTGTTCCTTGATCCAGTTTATAAAGTCTAGAATCTGTCCTGCAGTACAGTTAATGACGTTAGAATATTGCTCGCTGTAGTTTTGTGGGCAGCTGGATTCCATATAGCCTTCTGGGTGATGAGTATTCTCGGTAAGGAAGGAATAGTTGAACGGAGTGTCGTCTTTTGCGATTTCGGTTAGCTGCTTTTTTGCGAAGGCAAAAAGTTTGCTGTCTTCGAAACCCCAGAATTCACGGTAATCTTCTGGGAGGCTACCATCTTCTTTTGCGCTATTTAGATCGTAGATTATGTAGCTGCCATGCTCTTCTAGGAGCGTATCGCGGTTGCCGAATTCTTTTTCTGAGCCCATCATGAAATACTGGCGGTAGCCTTGCTGCTCGAGGATGTTTCCGATTCCGGTTGCGCCTTGTAGGAAGTGATCATGTTGTTCACTTAGGCCAATGGCATAGCTATTAATCTTGATTGGAATACCAAGCATTTGTGCGGTAATGCCTGCGGATGTATATCCAGTATTGGAGGTTACGTAGGCGCCGCCAAACTTATCTGTATTAGAGAAGTTGATGTTTTCCGAAGTAAGCTTGGTTAGCTCTTCGAGGAGGTTAACACTTTCTTGACCACCTAGTTCTTTTGAGAAGAAGCTAGATTCGAATGACTCGACATAGATATGAATAAGATTTCTCTTTTGCTCTGGAAAAGTAAGCGTAACGTCGTTTGGGTCGACATAGTTGTCTGCGATAAAGGTGGAATTTTGAGTTTGATTAAAATAGTATTCTTTGATGCCCACTTCGTCCATACAGTTATTTAGGGTAGCGGCAATAGTGCCAATATTTAATACGACGAGCAAAAAGAATGGAATAAGGCCGCTGATCTTGAATT
>JAUMYE010000051.1 GCA_030528815.1 Candidatus Saccharimonadota bacterium
CAATGAGATTGTTACCTCCAATGGGCGAATCCAATGAAGAGCTTATGAAGAGAATGCGCACCTATGCTTTGTCTCGTTATGGTAGACCACGCGCAGAAGTAGAAGCAGAGATTGATGCACGTCTTGGTGTAAGTAGCGCAAGTGCTCCAAGTGCTCCAAGTGAAGATGTGGCTACTCCGGAAGTAAATGATATGCCAGCTATGCCAAGCGCTGCTCCTGTTACGTCTCCTGCTAAAGCAGATGCTGCCAAGCCAGCAAAGAAGACATTCCTGGAAAGATGGAAAGAGCATAAGAAGGAGATAACCGCTAATCCAAGTGCAGCTCCAGCTAAGGCTACAGCTCCTGCTCCTGTGGCAGCGCCGAAGCCTGTCGCTGCTCCTAAGAAGGCTCCAGCTGCGCCCGTAGTTCCTACTCCTGTAGCTCCAGCTCCAGCTGCACCACAGACGGATGGTCTAAAGATTCAGCGTAATAGAATTCCGGATCTAACAGCTCAGCCAGCTGCTCCAGCACCGGTAGCGCAACCACAACCTGAACCTAAACCGCAAACAATGCAAGTTGCGGGTGGTGGTCAGGTCCAGAATAGCGATGACGGTGTCGTCCTACGCTGGCGATAAGGTACTTTTAAAATAAAAAATCGAAGGGGGGATTTTTTATGCCTTGAGGAAAGTAATAATATATATGGATTTACGCGCTAGAAGGGCGCTGAACGCGTTTAATGCGCAAAGACGTGTAGTTATAGCAAAATTTCTCAAAAGCCCCTCAAATGGGCTAATATTGGCTCAAAATGCAATTTTAAGATATACAAAAACTTGATTTTAAAGAGAAAAAACCTTATAATTTAAGAGATAAATATAAACAAAAGTTGAGGTAGCAATGACTGCAAAAAAGGCTGATGGGGCCGAAGAGTACAATGCGTCTGAAATTCAGGTTTTGGAAGGTTTGGAACCGGTGCGTAAGCGCCCGGGCATGTATATCGGCTCAACGGGTTATGATGGTCTACATCATTGTTTGAAGGAAATCGCTGACAACTCTATCGACGAAGCTATTGCTGGCTATGCAACGCAGGTTCGTGTAACTTTGCTTGCTGATGGCGGCTGTAGGGTCGATGATGATGGTCGTGGTATTCCTGTAGATATTCACCCAAAGACAAAATTGTCTGCACTCGAAACGGTTCTTACCGTTTTGCACGCAGGTGGTAAGTTCGGTGGTGGTGGATACAAGGTATCTTCTGGTCTTCACGGTGTAGGTTCGTCTGTCGTAAACGCACTTTCGAATCACATGATCGCAGAAGTTTACAAAGAGGGTAAAGTTCACCATATCGAGTTTGAACGTGGTAAAACCACTGTTCCTTTTGCTGTAACTGGCAAAACGGATAAGCACGGTACAAGCGTTACTTTCTATCCAGATGAAACAATCTTTAAAGAGACCGTAACCTTTGATTACAAGTGGGTTGTAAACTACCTACGTCACCAGGCATATCTAACTAAAGGTATTATGACTAGTGTTTATGATGAACGTACTGGTCAGGCTGATAGTTTCTATTTTGAAGGTGGTATCAAGAGTTACGTTCGCCGCTTGAACGAGGGCAAGGAAGTTCTATCTGATGATATCTTCTACGTTGAGAAATCTATCGAAGATAGCGTTGTAGAGCTTGCCGTTCAGTATAATGACACCTTTGCTGAAACGATGCGCCCATTCGCAAATAACGTTTTGACACCAGAAGGTGGTATGCATGTTGTCGGCTTCCGCACGGCTCTTAACCGCTGTTTGAATGATTATGCTCGTAAGAATGGTCTTCTTAAAGAGAAGGAAGACAACCTTACCGGTGATGACATTAAGGAAGGTTTGACGGCTGTCGTGCTTGTTAAGCTTCCAGATCCACAGTTCGAAGGTCAGACCAAGAACAAACTTGGTAACCCAGAAATTCGTGGTTATGTCGATAAGGTAATGAGCGAATATTTTGCTTACTATCTTGAAGAGCATCCAGATATTGCAAAGAAGATCGTAAATAAGGCTACCTTGGCCGCTCGTGCTCGCAAAGCTGCTCGTGCTGCTCGCGATAACGTTATTCGCAAGGGCGCTTTCGAAGGTTTGAATTTGCCATCGAAGCTTGCTGACTGTTCTTCTCGTGACCGTACTCAGTGTGAGCTCTTTATCGTAGAGGGTAACTCCGCTGCTGGTTCCGCAAAGGAAGGTCGCGATTCAAAGATTCAGGCTATTTTGCCACTTCGCGGTAAGGTTCTTAATACCGAACGTGCTCGTCTAGATAAGATGTATGCAAACGCAGAAATCGTATCTCTAATCAAGGCACTTGGTGTTGGTATCGGTGATCAGTTTAATATTGATGGTCTTCGCTATTACAAGATCGTATTCATGACCGATGCGGATGTTGATGGTGCACATATCTCAACTTTGCTTCTTACATTCTTCTTCCGCTATATGCCAGAAGTTATTAAGGCTGGTCACGTCTATCTTGCAAAGCCACCGCTATTCGGTCTTATTAAGGGTACTGGTTCTGGTCGTAAGATTGAATATATCTATAACGAAGATGTTCTCGAAGCTACACTTACAAAGCGCATCGAAGAACGCCGTGCCGCTGGCACTAAGATTGATCCAGAAGCAGAGCGCTTCAAACAGGCGGGCTATACCGCTCAGCAGCGCTTTAAGGGTCTAGGCGAAATGGATGCCGCTCAGCTTTGGGAGACAACTATGAATCCAGAAAAACGTACTCTTATCCGTGTAAATATTGAAGATGCTGAAAAAGCTGACGCAATCTTTACGAAGCTTATGGGTAACGAAGTTAACCTACGTAAAAACTTTATCCAAACGCGTGCAGCGTCGGTCGATTTGGACGATTTGGACTTCTAAGGAGAAATGAGAAATGCCAAAGAAAGATGATGATAAGATTTTAGGAAACACTCCAGATAGCTCTGGAGAAGAAGATAGCAAGGTTGGAAACGTTCCTGATAGCGCTGACGATAAAGGCGTAGATGAAACTATGGGTACAACCAATCCCGACGAGAATGCCGAAGAAATTGACGAGGTTCTCGAAGAAGTTAAGGTTGGTGATCTTGTAGCAAAGAAGGGTGCAGATGGCGTAGAAGAGTTGACGGTTGAAAACGTCATGGAAGATAGCTTCCTTCGCTACTCAATGTCCGTTATTATCGACCGCGCTTTGCCAGATGTTCGTGATGGTTTGAAACCAGTACACCGCCGTATTCTATACGCAATGGAAAAGAACGGCTGGAAAGCCCCACACGCAACAGTCAAGTCTGCTCGTATTGTTGGTGAAGTAATGGGTAAATACCACCCACACGGCGATTCTTCGATTTATGATGCAATGGTAAACCTTGCTCAGCCTTGGAAAGAGCGTTATACGCTTGTTGAAGGTCAGGGTAACTTTGGTTCCATGGATGGTGATGAGCCAGCTGCTTCTCGTTATACTGAGGCTCGCATGGACAAGGTTGGTTCCGCACTTCTTGCAGATATCGATAAGGAGACAGTAGATTTCCGCGATAACTTCGATGGTACAGAGAAGGAGCCTGTAGTTCTTCCAGCAGCAGTACCAAATATCTTGCTCAACGGCCAGATGGGTATTGCAGTTGGTATGGCAACAAATATTCCACCACATAACCTTGCTGAAGTTGTCGATGCAACAGTTGCTCAGATTGATAACCCAGACATTACTCTTAAAGAATTGATGAAGTATGTTAAGGGTCCAGATTTCCCAACTGGTGCAGAGGTATATGGCGGCGCACCAATGATTCAGGCTTACGAGACTGGTCGTGGTTCCGTTACGATTCGTGCTGTTACTCACATTGAAGAGCGCAAGAATGGCCGCTTTAACATTGTAATTACAGAAGTGCCTTATGGTATGAGCAAGGAAGGCTTTGTTGATAAGGTTCGTGAGCTTGTTCTCGCTAAGAAACTTGATCATATTGCTGATGCTCGTGACGAATCTGCACGCGGTAAAATCCGTGTTGTCGTTGAACTAAAGAAGGACGCCTTCCCAAAGAAGATCTTGAACCAGCTCTACAAACTTACTGGTCTTCAGACAACCTTCCATTACAATGTTTTGGCACTTGTAAATGATGGCCGTGTACCAAAATTGCTCGGTTTGAAAGACATTTTGGCAGAGTTTATTAAGCACCGACAAATTGTTATTCGCCGCAGGACAGAATTTGAGCTCAAGAAAGCTAAAGATCGTGCTCATATCTTGGAAGGTTTGAAGATTGCTCTAGATAACATCGATGAAGTTATTAAGACAATTCGCGAATCTTACGATGATGCCGATAAGCAGCTTATGTCGAAATTCGGTCTTAGTGAGATTCAGGCAGCCGCTATTCTTGCAATGCAGCTTCGCCGTCTCCAAGGACTAGAACGCGACAAGATTGAAGCAGAACTCAAAGAATTGCATGAGCTTATCAAGAAACTCGAAGCAATTCTCGCTGACGAAAACGAAATTCTACGCGTTATCAAGGAAGAACTCCTTGTTATGAAAGAGAAGTTCGGTGATGAACGTCGCAGTAAGATCTTTAATCATGAACTTGGTAAGTTTGCCGAAGAAGATTTGATTCCTGATGAAGAAAGCGTAGTCTTGCTAACCGCCGAAGGTTATGTAAAGCGTGTTCTTCAGAGCGACTTCAAGAAGCAGAACCGTGGTGGCAAGGGTCGCCGTGGTATGACAACTAAGGAAGAGGATGTCATCGATACAATTGTGACTGCAAACTCACATGATTTCATGATGTTCTTCACAAACCAGGGTAGAGTATTCCGCATCAAGGCTTACGAAGTTCCACAGAGCTCACTCGTTGCTAAGGGTACAGCTGCAGTCAATCTTTTGAATCTACATCCAGAAGAAAAGATTACGGCCATGATCAAGCAAGGTACTGAGGCTGGTGATGATGGATTCCTATTCATGGCAACTCTCAAGGGTACTATCAAGAAGACACCAGTTAAGGATTATACAAATATCCGTACGAATGGTTTGATTACAATCAAGCTCGATGATGGTGATGAACTTCGCTGGGTACGTGGTACGACTGGAAATAATGAAATAATTATTTCTACATCTGCTGGTCAGGCTGTTCGCTTCAACGAAGACGAAGTTCGCCCAATGGGTCGTGCAGCACGTGGTGTACGTGGTGTACGTCTCCGTCCAAACGATACTGTTGTTGGTATGGACGTTGTAACTGATCCAGAGAACCAGAAGTTGATTGTTATCTCGACTAAGGGTTATGGCAAGATGACGGCTGCTACAAACTTCCCACCACACAAGCGTGGCGGCGTAGGCGTAAAGGTCGCTGCTATTACAAGCAAGACTGGCCCAATTGCAGCAGTTCATACTTTGGATCCAGAAGCCGAAGAGATTATCATGATGTCTACAAGCGGTCAGGCGATTCGTGTAGCAGTGAAGGATATTCCAACGCTAGGACGCGCAACACAGGGCGTACGTATCATGAAGCTCAATGATGGTGATTCTGTAGCTTCGATTGGTATTATTCCAAAAGATGAGCCAGAAGAGGAATCTGAGGCTAGCGAGGCTAAAGAGGCAGACAAAAAGGCCGAGAAGCCAGCTAAGACTACTAAGCTCAAGAAAGCTGAATAAATAACTAAAAGCCACTCCGTATATATTACGGGGTGGCTTTTTTGTTTTCAGAAGCGTAGGCTTTAGCTTGCGATTTTGGCAAGCTAATACACCTTAGCGTTATTGGCCTATCTAGAATAGCTTGCGGATTTCGCAAGCTAATGAATATATATAATAAATTATTTGTGGTAAGGAAGAGTGGGGCAATATATATAAAGTAGCAATCAGTGGATAATGACTGCTAATTGTTGTTAAAAATAATAAAATAGGGGTAAGCGGAATAAAAATGATTGTTGTAAAAATAAAGTAAACAGAGGCAAGAAAAAGCGCCACACATTGAAGCGAGGCGCGAAGATGAGGAAGATCAGTTTTTGATTCTGTAAACCTGGCCGGTAATAGTCTGAAAAGCGTATGAGGTAATCATGGAGACGATTCTATCTGTCTGAACGTATCCGCCTGCGCCATAGACAACACAATCTCTTGCGATTTTTTCGTCAATAAACTCTTTGTCGACAACGTGGTCATGAAGACATCCGGAGCTATTGTTGTGCGCATAATCGTAATAGATGCCATCTACATAGAAACTGTAGATATTGGCGTCTACGAAATGGCTAGCATTGACGTCGATAGTGATTGTGCCTTTACCGGCTTCAGGATAGATCTGGTTTCCGGTAAGAGTAATGATCCCGCCCTTAAAGATATCGTATTCCAGGCCGTCCAGTTCGAGCTGCAGGGCAGTTGTAGTGTGATTTTCCTCCATCTTGGAGATATAGGCAACTACGGGCTCCTGAGCGTCCTTCTGGGCGTTTTTAAGCCATTCCTGAGCAAGCTTAGGGTCGCTTGTGACGTCTTCGCGGTAACGGAATGCTTTGACGCGGCAAGGCAAGGTAGGGGTTTCTATTCTTTTCAATTCAATTCCTCCTCGTAGATAAAGATCGTTATCGTCTCTGAGTAGAGCGATGAACGCGTATTATTATACCATCAACTCCGCAATAGTCAATATGAGAGGGAAATGCATAATATATATTGCAATATTATATATATGCTATAATGTGCTTATGGATGTGGAGGATACAAACGGTATTGGTGCTATTCTGTCCTTTGTTCTTGGATGGTTTATTGCGCAAACCGGCAAACTTCTTGGCGATATTATTCGCGCAGGTCGTCCTCTAAGTGGACGTGAGATTTTAGATTGTCTCGTTAGAAGTGGTGGAATGCCTAGTGGCCACACTGCAAGCTTTATTGCGTTGTCCGTATATTTGGGTATGCAATTTGGCTTTACGTCAGCGATCTTCGCATTGGCGATTTGTACGAGCGTCATTGTTATATATGATGCCGTAAATGTACGTTATGCAGTGGGTGAGCAGGGCAAATTATTGAACTTGATCGCACTCGACAGCAAGAAGAATTATAAGAAGCAGAAAGTTGTTGAAGGTCATACTGTTCCGCAGGCAATAATTGGAGGCATTATTGGCATCACAATTGGCATAATAATGGGAAATATTTTCTAAAGCGCTTAACAGGGGTAGAGCGCTTATTTTTTAGCCAGATTTTGAAAAAAGTCGAGATTTTTTGAAAAAAGTCCAAAAAATCCCTTGACACTTTTTCTGAAGTTTTATAAGATAAGGACAGTTCAATTGCGAGATGTTAAACAAGAGCCAATCCACACGGCTTATATCTAGTTTTGAGCGTATGAATTTTAACAATTTAATTGTGCAATTATATTTAGATTTATCTAAATAACATCGTCAGTCTTTTATTTGAGATTTAAGTTTCAAATTTTCAAAGTCTTTGCCAAGTTAATAATTATCAAGAGATTTTTATTAGAGCAGAGCATTTTATGGAGAGTTTGATCCTGGCTCAGGATGAATGCTGGCGGCATGCCTAATACATGCAAGTCGAGCGGTAACATGAATAGCTTGCTATTTGATGACGAGCGGCGGACGGCTGAGTAACGCGTGGGAACGTACCCCAAACTGAGGAATAACGCACCGAAAGGTGTGCTAATACCGCATGTGATCTACGGATTAAAGCCTTCGGGCGGTTTGGGAATGGCCTGCGTACGATTAGATAGTTGGTGAGGTAATGGCTCACCAAGTCGACGATC
>JAUMYE010000102.1 GCA_030528815.1 Candidatus Saccharimonadota bacterium
TCTCGGCTTTCAAACCGAAAATGAATAGGTTGTGCATGAATGCATCTTCGCTTGCAGTAGATGCTTCCTTTTCTGCGATGAAAGCAGGGGATTCATGAACGTTCTCTTCTTTTGTGTCAATAAGAGATTCGTCTAGGCTCTCATCTAGACTCTCGTCGAGTGTCGCGGTTGGATTTGGAGCGATCAAGCTATCGCTGCTAAGAAGAGCTTGGCTTTCGCGTTCCAACTCTTTGTATTCTTTTACCGTCGTAGAACAATTGTTCCTTGGGCAGTACTTTTCGCGCATCGCGGTCTTGCGTGCGCCTAGGGCGATATCGGCACCAAAACCGATAAGCGCAATAATGATAAGTGATATGTAAAATGCTTTACGTTTCATTATTATCCTTAAGTTAATATTAGTTAAATTATAACAAAAATAAGCGCAATCAGAGCCGCTTGTGCTTACATTGACAAAAGTCTCATAATCGTATATAATATATAAAATTTGGGGTTTGAGATGAGATATCTTATACTATTCGATCTAGGCCAGAAACGTTACGCCAAGAAACTATCTTCAAGAAAAGCAGCGATCGACTACATTAATTTTTGCACCCAAAAACACGACGACGTAATCCGAAGTATTGTAAATGAAGAAGATAATAGTTTTCGTGTTACTTTTGAAGATAATACTCAGGCTAAATTCCGCATCATTAAATCCGTAGACGGCTGCTCGCTTGGCTATTACGAAGTGGACCTATACAAGATTTTCTCTAAAATCCGAAACAGAATTCTTGCAGAGAAGACTATTGAAGGTAATAAAAACCGCGAACAAGAGAGAAGTAGAATCATCAAAAAGAGCTTTGCAAAGAAAGCTCGCATGAACGCCCTCGGACTAGTTCTTGTCGGTATTGCTTGCGTCCTTGGTGGCTTTGCTGTGATGGCTTTGCTTCTAACTCCTAACGATAGTGTTTGGATCTACGTTGTGTATATGGCGGTAGTCGCGTTAGGTCTCGCTTTAACTCTTCGCGGTTCCTACCAGTTTATCTGGCCAAAGAAATCTATCGAGAAACGCGAAAAGCGCGCTCTAGATTTTGAGTAAAAAATAACACCCGCAAGAAACCGCGGGTGATAGGTGAAGTTAATTAAGGTGAATCATAAAAGCCCATTACGTGACTTTTCTCGCCTCTAATAAAGAACAGATAGTCATTGCCATCATATTTATAATCAAGGCCAGATACGTGCATGCGCTCTTTATTTTCCCACTCGTCGCCGCTCATATGGATAATATAGTTGCCGTCGGGAAGAACGATAAGGTAGTCGCAGAGGAAGCCAGTAAGCATATCTACGATAGAGAGATAGCCTCTCTCGTGCTTGGGCTCGTATTCTATGACGAGCTTGCGGCTAGGCGAACCGTTCATGCCATTGATAGCCTTGCGAACGAGCTGTCTTGCAACTTCGTCGTCCTCGGCAGTTATACCAAGGTCTCTGCGTGCGCAAGCGCGTACGACATCAATCTCATCGATTGAAGCGCCCTGCTTAACGAGGCCGCAGATACCAGAATCCCTATTTACGATCTTGTAATGGAGAAATAAATGATTGCTCATAATAGCACCCCCTAGTTTTCCTGAGCAATAATTGGCCTATATATAAAATACATTATCGGGAAACAGTAACCGATAAATATTCGGGAATTATAGCACGAAAAGGACAAAAATACAAGCGGTATGGCCGCTGTTGTTGTTAGCGAGAAGCTCATTCTTGATATATATCGGCACTTATGCTAAGATACAAGTATTGACGCCGCGATAGCTCAGTAGGTAGAGCGCATCCATGGTAAGGA
>JAUMYE010000103.1 GCA_030528815.1 Candidatus Saccharimonadota bacterium
AAGACATTTGCAGCGCTGCACGAAGAAATCTGCTGCGGCGGCCTGCATAGCGACCTTATCAGCCTCAGAGGCATCGATACAACACAGAGATGCCGCGAAGTCGAGAAGTTTGTCGCAAGCGCCTGCGGAGATTACAGACGGGAATACCTCAAGAAGCGGAAAGCAATGTTCGAGTATATCATCAATGAAAAGCTCAACAACGACCCCGCACTTACGGTAACCCTGAACTGGATCAACGAAGCCCTGACATCTACCTAATTCCAGCCCGCCACTCATGGCGGGCAATTCTTTTCTTTCGAACCTATAGAACTCTTTATTTTTCTTAAATCTTTTGCTAAAATAAACATATCGCTGGGATAGCGAAGTGGTCAAACGCATCAGACTGTAAATCTGCCGGCTCACGCCTTCGTAGGTTCGACTCCTACTCCCAGCACCATTTAGATAATAAAAACGACTCCGCAAGGAGTCATTTTTTGTTAGCTAAATAATTCTGAATAGGAGGCGAACCGCAGGTTCGGACGAGGTAGGAGCTGAGAGAAAAACAAAGAAATACATAGTATTTCGGCTTTTCCGAAGCGACGCCCCGAGTCAAGCAATTCCAAAGGAATTGCGCTCTCCTACTCCCACCCTAAAGGATCCTATTTCTTAATCTTCTCCATCTTCTTCAAGCTACATTTCTTACATCTATACTGCGGATGTTTATCCTCGGTGCGGTCATAATTCCCCCAAGAAACAATCCTATATCCACGCTTTTTCTTGCCGCAATCGTAGCATTTTACGTGATCCTTAATTTCCCAAAGCGGCACGTCACTCTTCTTCTTAAAGATAATCTTGTCCACCCAAAAGAAAATCAGACCACCGATAAAGTTCGCGATAATCGTAGCCCACAAAGTCGACATATTAGATAGCAACTTCAAGACAATCGCCAAGATTGGAGTGCTCAACTGCCAACGAATAAGATATAGAGAATACTTCTTTGCTAACTCCATAATAACCTCCAAGTAATAACTAATATAATAGCACATGCCTTACCTGTATTTCTTGATATAATCATAAATACAATGCACGCAATAATCCGTCTAGGTCAAGGAAGGTTTTATACCTCAGCAGTTTTCGGTAAATACCATGACGAAAATGGCGATTATTTTATTGTTTACGATCAAACAAAAACAAAACTAGTCAAAATCCATAGCATCGATACTAACCTCCTAGACAGAAGCCTCGCATCCCGTATTATCATCTTCGACGATAGTGATATTGGCTGGAAGTTCGAAATGGGCTCAAATCGCAAATACGGAGGCCTCAGCTTCTTATCCAAAAACGAAGCGCTAAACCTAGTAAAGTTGGGCAAGATGCCAGGGCTACCAAGCACACTCGCTACAGAATGCCAGCTAGCAGATAACGCGACAGTACTTCCAAAATGGTTCACGGTTACATCAGAAAGAGAAGCAGAGCGCCTCAAAATCATTTCTGACGGCTTCAAGGACGCCTTTGTTTCTGAGTGCCAAAAGCATACCAAAACCGGAGATATTCGCGTTCTATTCGAAGGCCTACCAGGTTATCAGCTAGAACTAATCTTCACGGGCGATGCCTACTGCCACCTTCACGATCCAGAACAAGATCAGCCATGGTGGTATGATTCCTTAATCAAATACAAAAACGGCTATATATATCTAATAGATTCCGCTGAGGCTAGCATCTCTCAATTCTTCAACTGGAGCACAGACTGCTTCCGCGCCCAAAAGCTATTTTATAGAATTCATATTCTATAGATTGACATATATACCTTTTTGATGCATAATATCATCT
>JAUMYE010000052.1 GCA_030528815.1 Candidatus Saccharimonadota bacterium
CCCACAACGTGGCCAATCTGGCTATCTTTGGACGGCAATTATAAATGCCAACAAGGGTTACGTCGATACTGATTATGAGCCATACTTTACGGATACAATTCCTGCAGGTTTGTACGTAACAAAAGAGGGTTGGAATACTCCGACTACTGCGCCAAACTATACTGGTGATTCTTCGGTGGATATTAGTCAGACAAACTTCGATGCGTATATTGAGGTTTATCGTGTTGTTGGCAACGATTGGCAAGAATCTAAGAAGGTTCCTGTAACGGTTACGAATGGTGTTATTCAGCCAGTTAACCTTGCAGCCCTATTTAACGCTTCGGGCTGCCAGCTTAATACTGATGCTCCAAGCACGAGCTGCGCTGGTATTAATGGTGCTTCCTACTACATTAGCTACTATACGAGTATCGCTAATGAAATCCATGATGATTACCTTTCTTCAAAGGTCTTCACGAATCATGCTTACATTGTAAAGAATAATAACGGCGTCTATGAACAGATCGAAGACGATAGTGCTTCAATTACTTACAAGACCAACACCGCGATTCAGAAAGACGACTCGTCTAATACGACTCTCGACGATACAAATACGATTCTTTATGTAGTTACAGTTAATAGCGATGGCTATGCCTTTAATAACGACGGCGTTCCTTATGCAAGCGCTGCAGATCGCAAGACTTTGACCTTTACAGATACGCTAGAGTCTAACCTTGGCTTCGTATCAGATAAACTTGTTGCAAATAACACGACCTATTCCTCTGCAATCGTCTGTACGGACAACTCTAATGTCGAGACAAACGACTGTAGCTTTAGCTATGATAGTGAAACACATACGATTACTGGCCAGATTCCGGATGGTGTTCTTCGCAAAATTCAGTTCAAGGCCTTCCTAACCGAACCAGAATTCAATGTTTCTCACGACTTCTATAACAAGGCCTACCTAGTTACAGATAGAATTACCTTCTCTGACGACGTAAGCAAGAGTCATATTGCTACAAAGCCGGCTGGCTGGATCAGCTCCGATGGTTTGATTAGTCTCGAAAAAGTAGATGGCAGTACTTTCGAACCAATTGAGAATGCAATCTTCAATGTATTTAATGTTGAATACGACGAAACAAGTGCTGGCAGTGCAAGCTATGCAACGACCGGTCAAACTACTCCGGTATGTAACCGAAGTGGCAATGCCTGCGACTTCTCGACTGACGTACATGGTCTTGTTCAATTTGAAAGCCTCAATGGTTTCAAGATTTCAAGCCCAGAAGGTACTCCAGTTGTAAATATGGGCAGCCTATATTACTGGGTTGAAAAGAGCGTTCCATCGCCATATCTCGCTGACGACACGAACAAACACTACTTCATGATCTATAACGAAGGTAGTAACTATACGGAAACTGCAAACAATAAAGCTCTTGCCGAAAGTGTTGCAAGCTCTATTATTGCAAATAGTAACGGAGATATTACTTCGATCGCAGTCCTAAGGTCTTCGCATCGCTGGGTTGTTACAAATACAGAACAGAGGGTTGCAGATCTCGAAGTTCGCAAGCTTATCAAAGGCAATAGCGCTGACCCAACTCAGAAGTTCACGGTAGATATTACTGCTACAAACAGCAACCAAACAAACGTGAATGGTGACTTCAGAGTAGAATACTTCGATGTCGACAATCCTACCGTGACAACTCTCACGGGTTCGGTAACCTTCAATAACGGTGAAACCTCGATTGAGCTAGCTCATAACGAAGGCGTTCGCATTGTTGGCCTATATATTGGCGGCGAATATTCTGTAGAAGAGGAAGCAACCGTCTATACAACAAGCTATGCTTGCCAGGAAATCGACGCTTCTGGTACTGAACGCCAGCAAACAAGCTGTACTACTGCGGGCCTCGTAGAAGGTACAATCCAGGAAGGTACTCAGATTGCAACTATTACCAATACGAGTGAAACTCCGGTCTTTGGTATATTCGGTAATAAATCCACCTTGTTCGGTATATTCACGGCTGCCGGTATGGCAATGGCAGGATTTGCGGTAATCGTAATACTTAAGCTAAGAAGATGCTAATCTTGAAAAAGGGAATTGCTTATGATTAAGTTAAAGAAAAGTGAGGCAAAAATGAGCTTAAGTAGTATCAAGAGATTCTTCCTGTTTGCGGCCGTAACGATTGGCGCAGCAGTCGGATTATCTCAAAAGCCAGCTAGCGCAATCGCCGAAGCAACGATTGAAGGCGAAGCAAGCTACGAGATTGTTCAATATCTTTACGACAAAGAGAACGAAACTGTAACTGGCGACTGGACCTACAAGATCGAAGAAATCGGCGGTACTGGCATTACGAATATACCAAGCCATAGCTTCTCACTAGTTGACGAGCCGTTTGTAGAAGGAAAGATTACGAAAACCGGCACAATAGATTTCTCTGGGCTACATGTAGCCGGCGCACTTGGAATTCATACCTTAAAAATCTCTATCAACTCTTGCCCAGAAGACTTCGCCTGCGATAACGATTACTACACTCTCTCGGTCTTGCTTGAAAATATTGTAGATGAAAATAACTTTGCTACTGGCGAATACCGCGCATCGATTTCGAATCTACAAAAGAACGGCAAGGGTGCAAAGCTTGGCAAAATGACTTTCGCCTGCACGAACCCGACAGAACGCTCATATATCACCATAAAGAATACTGTCGAGGGCGACGACGCTAGTGATAAAGATGTATTTAAATATATCTTCCAAATCGAAGGCGAAGGCTATACCTATACAATTCGTACTCCGTCTGGTGAATATAAATTCGGCGGCCAGGAAGTAACTTCCGACGAATATGCCGAAGGTGGCAAGAAAGCAATCTTCTACTTGCGCCACGGCGAAACCGCCACGATTGGTATCGACGAAAATGGCGACTATGAAATTCCTTACGAGCTTGAATATAGCTACGAAGAAATTCCAGACGTAAAAGATTACAAAACCTGGATCGATAGCAAAGATGCTGGGTATCGAACCAAAATAACTAAGACGGTAAACGAAGAACCAGAAGATAACTTCACGTTATTTATCAACTACCGCAACATCCCGAAAGATCCAATCGACGAAATTATCGATATCGTAAATACGGGTCTAAATTACAAAAACGGTCTATATGTATGGTTGGCCCTAATATCCATAGGCGCAATCGTAACAATCATTATGATAAGGTCGAAAAAACTTAAAAAGAAAAAGGATTAATTGATAAGCAATAACGCTTATGTTAAAATAAAAATTAAAGGTAAAAGAGAGAGAAAATGGGTAAAATAAAACAACTAACAAACATTGCTGCCGCAACCGTAGCCAGTGTGTTCGGCATCGCAAGCTTCGCGGGTAATGCAAGCGCAGCAAACACTATGGAGTTGCGCTATGATTCAAGCGCAACGAGCGTACAGGTCTGTAAAAGAGTAGACGGATTGCAGGGTCCTTACTCAGATACGTTTATTTATGATCTTACGAATGTAAATACTAATTATATCGATTTGCGGGGCGTAACGGTTACTTCTGCGACTGGCGTCAGCTATAGCTCTTCTGCCGCTGGTGCTGGTGTCTTGACGTTGACTATAGATAATAACAATGGCGCTAGCTCAACTGCGCAAAAGTGTGCCACCCTGGACTTTAGTGGCGCATTTACTAATACCGATATGTTATATGGCGAGTATACGGTAAATGTTACCGAGAAAAATACTTCGGGTAGCGGCGATAATGGCGGATATTATGCAGATGATCCTTTGCAGGAAATCGAATTTTCTGCATATCTAGACGTAGATAGTAACGGCGATCCTATATCGGACAACACGACTGGTAACTATGGCACCATGATTAAGGCTAAGGCCACTCCAAACTTTACTAGTACTGCATCATATACCAAGACTCATATCTCGCTCAAGAAGCAGGTAAAGGGTAACAAGGCTGATCCAACACAGCAGTATGATTTTACTGTAGTACTAACTAGAAAATATGCATGGACGGGTTCGGATAACGAAACGGTTCACTTTAAGCTAGATGATGGTAGAGAAACGTCCTGTACCTTTACGAGCAACAATGTCGGTGCAACATGTACAAAGACGGGCATTAAACTCGCTCACAACGAAATGGTGCTTATCGGTATTACCGGCAACACAAATGAGTTAGTTCCTGGCGGTTATAGCTATACGATTACTGAAAATCTACCTCAGTCGCTAGAGAGTTCTAAGACAGAAGCCTTTAGTGATCTTACTGGCCAAACGAGTGTTCAGACTTGGAACTCTGGCGATACTGGAACTCGTCAAATTTCGGCATCCGATCTAGGCAATGATGACCAGTGGCTCTTCGTTAATACCCTAAGCGAAGGTAGCCCAGCTGGTAGATTCTTCATGATTCTCCCATTTGTAATCCTCGCAATCATCGCTGGTGGTAGCGTAGTAGTCTTAAGAAAAACTTCAAAGAAAGAAGCCTAAAATAAATACCTAAAGCCCGGGCTTGAATCGGCTCGGGCTTTTTGAGATAAATAAGCTATGAAACGCAAAGTTATATCGTTAATCATCAAGATTATCGTAATCGAACTTGTTTATTTTGTTCTCTTTTTCATAATCTTTGGTTTCGCTCGCGTAAATTCTAACAATATGTCTCCAAACATCAATGGTGGCGATTTGGCTCTCTATTACCACCTGGACAAAAGTTGTCATCCTGGAGATGTTGTCGCAATCAAACAAGGTGGCGGCCGCGCGTTCTTGCGCGTCGTGGCTTGTGGTGGCGACAAAGTTACGATGACAGAATCTGGCAAACTCTATGTCAACGATTCTGCGCTAGATATCGACAAAGTCTTTACTGGCAAAGATAAAATCAATGGCGGTATAACTTACCCATATACCGTTCCGGCTGGCTATTTCTTTGCTGTTGGCGATAATCGTGACGAACCGAATGATTCTCGTACGAGTGGCGCCTATCCGCCAGAAGATATTGACGGCAAACTGATAAGTATTTTGCGTACGCGCGGGTTGTAAATGGAAGCGGCTAAATCTGAAGCTGTTAGTGAAGCAGAGAAGGCTCAGGCTAAAGCCAGCCCAAAGAAAGTTGCCAGCAAGAAGACTAGCGCTGGCGAAAAAGTCGTCGACGCTGCCAACTTTATTATCGACTGGGCTTGCATTATCTTCTTTTTGTTGATTTTGATGTTTAGCCTTTATGCGATTTATGATTCCGTAAAGGTTTATCATGAGGCTGGGCTTCCCGAAGAAGCGAAGCAATATATTTCTGAGGAAGATGGTGAGCGTTATATTGATCTCGAAGGTTTGCGCCAAAAGAATCCAGATATTATTGGCTGGCTAACTTTGGAAGGCACAACGATAGATTATCCGATTCTTCAGACCAATAACAATCAGTATTATCTCTCTCATAACTATCTCAAAGAATATGCCTATTCTGGCAGTATTTATGTCGATTGGCAGAACTCGAATGATTTTTCTGACGACTATACTCTGGTCTATGGTCACAATACCAATAACGAAGTTATGTTTGGACCGCTTAAGGATTACAATAACGACAAATTCTTTAACGAGCACACGACCGGCAAGCTTTATACGCTTCATGGAACGTACAATTTGACAGTGAATGCTGAGCTTGTAACAGACAAAGATGACGATAATGTCTATGATGTCGGCTCAATCAAGAATAAGGGTGACACTGTCCGCAGCTACATCAAAGAGAAGGCTTTGCATTACCGAGATATGGATCCGGAATACAAAATTCTTGCCTTGTCTACCTGTCAGGGTCAGGCAAACATGCGCCAAGTAGTTTACGTTAGCTTTGACCCAAACAATCCAATCAAGAAGAAATAATTATTTCTCTGGCTTTATCTCGTAAAGATAATAAGCGCCATGGGCTTTCGTGGCTTTGTGGTTTTTTGAATCGAAGCCATAAGAAAGAAGAACGAGCTTCTTTTTGAGGCGGTTGGCCTCTTGCTGAACTTTGTTCTCGATTTTGTCGAAATCTCTGTCGTCGCCAAAAAGGTAGATACAGGTTGTCTCTTTGGGAAACTCGACTTTGTATAGATTCTCGCAAACGAAGCGGATGTTCTTGTCTTTTCTTAGGCGGATTCTGCTAATAAGGACGAGGAATGGATTTAGTTCTACGCCTAGACCTTTTGCGTGATGCTCGCTGACGGTTTTTAGAACGGCGCCATCGCCAGAACCAAGATCAATTACAAAGTCGGATTCTTTAAGCGGATAGAGATTATTAAATAAATCATCGAGGTCTCTTTTCTTGCTTGGAACATATGGCGCGCCAGTAAAAGCAAAAAGCCCAAAAAACAGCACAAGAAAAGCTAAAATACCAAGAACTATTGCCATAGCTAGATTATACCAAGATTTTTGCGACTGCCTTCTTGCGATATAATAGAGATATGGAAAAGATTAAAAAAGTTTTGCTGATTCATGGATATAACGGAATTCCAGAGATCTTTCGATCTTTCAAGAGAGATTTGGAGGCGCTCGGTTGCGAAGTCGCGATGCCAGAATTCCCAGTACGCGAAGATATTAGTGTCGAAGGATATTTTGATATCTTTGATCAGTATCCAGAATTCTTTGGTGACGATTGTGCTGTTATTGCTCATTCTATCGGTAACGGTATGCTGTTAAAATATTTAGCTACAACAGGCAAAGGGTTAAATAGATATATTTCTTTGGCTGGTTTTGTCGTTCCGTTTGTTGTTGAGGGAAAAGACGTCTTGAACGAGAAGGTTGCCTTGATTAACCTAAGTTCTGACGAGCTAGAGCATGCGAAGACTGCTATCAAAGAGAGCTTTTGCATCTTTAGTAACGACGACCATATCGTGCCATATAAAACTTTGCAGGAATATCCAAAGAAGATTGGTGGCGATGGCATTCTTATCGAGAATATTGGCCATATGGGACACAAGGCTGGGCTTACGGAGCTTCCTGGCGTGGCTGAGCTTGCAAGCGGCACGACCGAGTTTGAGTTTAGTTGTGGCTGCATTATCTTGGACGAGAATAATAACGTGCTCATGGAGCGCGAGATTTCTCGAAGAGGCGACAGGTTCTGGGCTTTTCCGAAAGGGCATATGGAAGCTGGCGAAACTGAGGAACAGACCGCAATTCGCGAGACAAAGGAAGAAGTTGGCCTCGATGTTGAGATTATAGATAAGGAATCTATAGACAATAACTACTTCCTGCATGATGGAAAAGTTTTGAAGCAAGTGATTCAGTTTATCGCAAGACCGGTCGGAAGTACTGAGCTAAAGCTTCAAGCGGAAGAGGTAGAGCAGGCGAGGTTTATGAGCTTGGACGAAGCGCGTGAACTTGCAGATTTTGAATACACCAAGATTACGATAGATGAAGTAAAAGAAAGGATGGGTCTATAAATGAGCAAAACGTTAGTCATATATTATTCAGCAACCGGACAGACGGAACGCGTGGCAAAGATTGCAGCAGAGAAGCTTGGTGCAGAATTATTCGAGCTTCAGCCGGCTACGCCATATTCTGAGGCAGATTTTGACTGGACGGATTTGGAATCTCGCGTATCTAAGGAACATAACGACGAAAGCTTGCGAGATATCGAT
>JAUMYE010000104.1 GCA_030528815.1 Candidatus Saccharimonadota bacterium
AAGATTATGGCATCGAACGTCGCACCCGCGCCATGCTTTATCTTGTAAACCGCTATGAGCAGTGGAAGAAGCTCGCTGAACCAACCCTCAAAGAAAACGGCGTCGTCATTATTACGCGCAACTGGTTCTCAACTCTTATCTATGAAGGTTATATGCAGGGCGTTAGTCGTAGCTTTATCACGAAGGTTCACAAGCAAGTCATGCCTTCGCCATATTTTAACCCAGACAAAATCGTCATTTTGACTCTAGACGAGAAGGAGCAGGCCAAACGCCTAGAAAGCCAGGGCAAAGTCCGCCAAGGCGAATTCTTTAAGTCCAAAGGTTATGAATTCCAGCACAAACTCAACCAAGCCTACCTTAAGGTTGCTAAAGAATTTGATATTCCAACTTTCGATACTAGCGGTACTATCGATGAAGTTTTCGAACGTCTAAAGAAATTCTGGCAAATCTAATGCACGAATCTTGGCAAGACTTTTTACAGCACGAGTTTAATCAGCCATATTTCAAAAAGCTGAGCAAGTTTTTGCATGAAGCTTACGAAACCAAGACGATTTATCCGCCAAAGCAACAAGTCTTTTCGGCTTTCAAGGCAAACCTGAACGAAGTAAAAGTCGTAATCCTTGGCCAAGATCCATACCACGAACCAGGCCAAGCCCACGGGCTAGCTTTTTCAGTTCAAGACGGAGTCAAAATTCCACCTTCGCTCGTGAATATTTACAAAGAGATTCATGAAGAACTCGGCTCGCCAATTCCGAAATCTGGCAAGCTTACCAACTGGCAAGAGCAAGGCGTTTTATTGCTTAACAACGTTTTGACTGTCGAGGCCCACAAAGCCGGCAGCCACCGTGGTTATGGCTGGGAAGATTTTACGAAACACTGCGTAGAATACCTATCCGAAACCCGCCCACATCTCGTTTTCTTACTCTGGGGCAGAGACGCCAGGAACAAAGCCGCATTAGTAGACAAAAGCAAACACCTTGTTCTAGAAGCCGCCCATCCGTCGCCATTGTCTGCTTACAACGGATTCTTTGGCTGTAATCACTTCAAAAAGTGCAATGAACAGCTAGAGGAATGGGGATTAACCCCAGTAAATTGGTAAATCTCCAAAGCGCTTATGCTCGCTTTATCTTGAATAATCTGTTATAAAATCCTTATGAATGAATTCATCTGTCTCTTTTTGCCAGCTTTTCTAACCCTGACAAAGAAAGATCTCAAAGACACCCCTGTAACCATTATCAAGAAGTACGCAACTTCCGTGCTTGCGATCAATTTTATCGCAATGCTTGCCGGTTGCATTCTTCATTACGTTACCGGTGAAGCTACAATCGAATATACCTACGCTTTTACAATCAAATATCTAGTACTAACGTCTGTAATAGCCAAAATCCTTCCATTGATTCGCAAATTCATCAAGAAAAACTTCAAAATCGAGGTACGCCGTGAAAATCGCGAGAAAAATTCTAAGCGTAGTTAATCTACTCGTTATCTTTTTTACCACGCTAGCCGTATACGCCACTCAGTGGCTACGCGCCAACTATGGCGACATTAGCTTTGACGAAATCCTCTTCACGCTAACCTCACCAATCCACGGAACAGAAGATGGCCTTATTGAATCTTTTAAAACCGATGCGTTAAAACCCGCCATTATAGTCTCTCTTGCGCTCTTCATTACTCTCACGGCTCTTTATTCTTTCTTCGTATCGTCGACATTCAAGTTCAAAATCCAAATATTTAAACGCAAAGCACACGAATTCAAGATCAGCGGCCTTATTCCATTCTTTTTGCTCGTCGTATTAAATATTGG
>JAUMYE010000053.1 GCA_030528815.1 Candidatus Saccharimonadota bacterium
TGCTGGAGCGGCTGGTGCAACTGGGGCTGCAGGAGCGGCTGGAGCTGCAACTGTCGTTACTGGAGCTGCTACTGGAGCTACAGCTTGACCTTTGTTCATTGCGCCAATAATAATACCAGCGACACCGCTAACTGCGCCAAGAGCGCCAAAGATGATAGTAAGAATGAAACCAACGGCTGGGTGGATCATATCTTTAAGCATGCTAGCCATAGCAGATACGAAGCTGCCATATTCTGATGAAGAATCTAGCGAGCTAGTTAGCTGGTTATTAAACCAGATATTGAAAGCAATAGCCGTGCCTAGGGAAACTAGACCGCCAACTAGAGCGATACCTGCTGTAACGCTAGCTTTGATATTTTTGGCGAAGCCATATAGGGCGCCGCTAATAATACTAATAGCGCCACCTGCGATTAGCAGAATTGGGAAGGCAATAGGGAAGCCTTCTTCGCCAGTAAAGGATTGTGTTTGGCCGCCAGCGCTTGTGTAAAAGAAGCCAGCGTCGGCTGATTGACCCCAGAAGCTAATCGAAATCCATGGAAGGAAAACGGCTAGGATGCAGACTGCACCAAATACCATCAGGGCAATGCCAAGAATTGTTTTAATGATATTCTTATTCATTAATTATTCCTTATGGTTAATATTTGCTATATATTATAGCATTCATGCTTATGTTTAGGGTAGCTTTTCGAGGCTTATGCTAATTGAAAATTGCTGTGCTACAATTAAAGAATAATGAGTGTATTGTTTGGAGTTATTGTAGGTTTATTTATGCTCGTGTTCTTGGTAACAGCGCACGAGTTTGGCCACTTCTTGATGGCCAGAAAAAACGGGGTAGAGGTAGAAGAATTTGGTATCTGCTTCCCACCAAGAGCTTTGTGTTGGCGCAAGGTTGATGGAAAGTGGAAGCGCATCCCAAAGAAGCAATGGAAAAAGATGCCTGGTGAAGGTTTGGTTATCTCTCTGAACTGGTTGCCGATCGGTGGTTTTTGCCAGATGAAGGGCGAAAGTGATGCTGCTAAGGAAAAGGGTAGTTTCGGTCGCGCTAGTTACTGGGGAAAGACTAAGATCCTGTTCGGCGGTGTTGCCGCAAACTGGCTAATTGCTTTTGTGATTTTGACGACTTTGGCCATTACGGGTATGCCGCAGTTTTTGGACAATCAGTTCGAGATTGCTTCGGATAGCCACGTAGTGATAACGTCTCCGGTTGTCCTGAGCGCCATTAAACCTGATAGTCCTGCTGCAAACGCTGGCTTTCAGGAGGGCGATACTATTAAGCGCATTGGTCGTGATATGGGTGTCGTATGCGATAAAGCACCATGTCCAACTACTGGCATGATGGAAGAAGATATTAATATGCCTAGCGATTTTACTGATTATACGAAGCAGTATCCTGGTCAGCGCGTTGTGATCTATTATGAGCGCAACGGCGAAGAAAAAAGTGCTTCTGTGAAGTTAAATGAAGAAGGTTCGGAGTATCTTTTTGGCGCAGTACTTAGTGGCTCATCTGTGCATAGGAGTACTTGGAGTGCGCCAATCGTCGGTGCAGGTTTGACTTTGCAGTTAACAGGGGAAACTTTCAAGGGCGTAGGGACGCTTTTGGTGAATTTGGTGACCGGAATAGTAAAACAGGTAAGTCCGGCGTCTGAAACGCGTCAGGAAGGCTCTGAAGCGCTCAAATCGGCAACTGATGGCTTGAGTGGTCCTGTTGGTATCATTGGAATACTATTTCCTGCATTTGTGAGCGATAGCGCAACCAGTGTATTCTTCTTGGTGGCTATCATTTCAATCTCTCTTGCTTGTATGAATGTTTTGCCAATTCCTGCACTTGATGGCGGTAGATGGCTACTAATTACAATCTTTAAGCTACGCAAGAAAGAGCTTACGAAAGAGAAAGAAGAGAAGATTGTTGGTCGTGCATTTATGGCGATTATTATTCTAGCTTTGATCGTGACCGTAATTGATGTAATGCGTCTTATACAAAGGTAGGGAGGAGATATGACGACGACGAAACATTCTGTAAAGAAAAAGAAAGCAGACAAAGTACTAGGAACCGATAAGAAGCCTGCAGGGAAGGTTGTTTCTGCGGTTCCAAAAGAGAAAGTTGTTGCAAAAGTTTCTGCCGAAGAAGAGGTAGAAACAGGCTACTATGCAAAGATTCGTGAGCTAAAGAAAAAGTGGCGTAAGCAAGAAAAGAAGAGCAAAGGCTGGAAGATTGGTCTTGGGATTCTAAGATGTCTCCTTCTATCTGCATGGGTGGCTATAGCATTGTTTGGCTCTCAGTACCTTGTTATGGGTGCTTTGGTTATTTTGAGCCGTGGATTTGGTGTACAGTTTGTCGATAACGCAACTTTCGAGACGATTCTCTCTGCGGTTATTTATGTCGTCTGTCTTGCAGTTACGATATTCCTGCCATGGCTTGTTTTGAAAGAGAAAACAACGCGCGATGAGCTGGGCCTTCGAGGTCTGCTTACTTGGACAGATATTGGTTTGGCGCTAGTGGGCTTTGTTTTGTCTTTGATTATTGCATTCGTAATTACTGCGATTATGCAGTGGCTATTGCCGTTTGTTGACTGGGAGCAGAAGCAGGAAGTTGGCTACGAGAATATATCTGGTACAACAGATATGTTGATGGCATTTATTGCGCTTGTCGTGATTGCTCCGATAGCAGAGGAAATCATCTTCCGTGGTTGGCTATATGGCAAACTACGACTAAGGATTTCTGCTTGGCCAGCAATTCTTTTGGTGTCTATCTTGTTCGGTGTAGTACATCTACAGGTTAATGTTGCTGTGTCGGTTGCTTCGATGAGTTTAGTTATGTGCTTGATCCGTGAATATACGGGAACGATTTGGGGTGGCATGTTGGTTCATATGTTTAAGAACGGCTTGGCTTACTATCTACTCTTTGTACATGGCATAGCTTGAGAGCGGGGAAACTGATGCCGGAACTTCCAGAAATTGAGACGATAAGGCGTGGGTTACAGGGGTTAATATTGAACAAAAAAATTGTTCAATGCTGTGTTTTGTGCGAAAAAAGCTTCAGGGGTGAGAGCGATAGCTTACAGGGGCGGGAATTCGTAAAAATTGACCGTAAGGGCAAGGCTTTACTTCTTAGGCTAGATGATGGGCGGACTATCCTTGGTCATATGCGTATGACTGGTCAGATGATCTATGTAGACAAGGATGGGCGTTTTGCGGCTGGTCACCCAGATGGTAACTTTATTGCTGAGATGCCGAGCCGCCATACGAGGGTTTATTTTGAGTTTGAAGATGGCTCGCATCTGTATTTTAACGATCTTCGAAAGTTTGGATTCTTGGCAATTATGTCTGAAAAAGATCTTAAAAACGATAAGTTTTTGAGCGAACTTGGGCCCGAGCCTTGGGATATGCGCGAAGATGATTTTTATGAAATGTTAAATCGTCATAAAAACACATCAATTAAGGCGGTTTTATTAAACCAAAAGCTAATTTGTGGGCTTGGAAATATTTATGTTGACGAAGCTTGTTTTAAATCCAAAGTTTTTCCTGGACGAAATGCTGGAACTTTGACGCGTGCGGAATCTGACGAATTGTTAGTCGCCGCGCGTGATGTTATGACACGTGCGATTGAGTCTGGCGGCTCGACCATGAAGGACTATGTGAAGCCGGACGGCTCGCGTGGAAATTATTTGGATAAGTTTGCACAAGTTTTTAGACGCGATGGCGAAGCCTGCACACATTGTGGAACAAATATTTTAAAGATTCGAGTAGCTGGACGTGGTACGCATTTTTGTCCGAAATGCCAGCCTGGATACAAGGAGACTAAGTAATGCCGATTAAGATACTTCATGGTACGGACCGAGAGGCGATGATGCGAACTGCTAAACGTATTCTCGGGGATAATTACGAGGTGGTCGAGGCTGAGAATATCGACCTATCTGATTTGGATTCGATATTTAGAGGTGTTAGCTTGTTTGATGATGGCTCTGGGCGAAAGATTTTGATCAAAGATTTAAGCTCGAAGCCGGAGTGTTTCGAGAGACTACCAGATTATGCCGATACAAGCTTTAACGTGGTTGTTGTAAACGATAAGTTGAATAAGACTTTTGCCTACGTAAAGAGTGTCTTTGCCTGTAAGGATATCGAGGTTGAAGAATTTATAACAACCGAGGAAAAGACTCGAGATAAGTTTGAAAACTGCAAGCCCTTCCAGGATGCTTACGCTGGGCGTGGTGCGGATGCTATTAGGAAGCTTCGCAAGATAGAATCTAGGTCTGCGGCACCACTGATTATTGGCACAATGGCTGGTCAATGTATCAAGTTGATTGATGGTAAGAATAAGAAGCCTGTTCAGGCGTTAAAGATTATTGCGGAAGCAGATATGATGACCAAGAGTTCTGGTATTACGGATATCTGGATGCCAGTAGAATGGGCGCTGCTTGAGATTTCTAAGCTATAAGGAGGTAAATATGAAGGTATTGCAGCTAAATGTTTGGACTGGGCGCATGAAGGGTGCGTTGTCGAGGTTCTTAAGAGAAAATGATTATGATGTGGTTTGCCTCCAGGAGGCAGTTTGGAGCGCAGAGGCGCCAGATCATCTCGCGCATTTTGCAGATACGGTTGACGTCTTGAAAGAGGCCGGCGGTTTTGATTATGAGGTGCGTCAGTCTAACTGGGGTGTCCGTATGCTTGACGGTACGGCGGTTATTGAACAAGGTAATGCAATCTTGAGCAAGATTCCAATCGTAAGCTCCGAGACGCCATGGATCCACGGTACTTATAGTAACGAGATGAATTATGTTAAGGAGTGTCATGCGCAGGTTGAAAAACAGGGTTATGGCGCAATTATCGCGAAGCTAGAAAATGGTTTTACGATTGTGACACATCATGGCTACTGGCAGGCAGATCCGCTTGGCAATGAAGTTTCGGTTGAATGCGCGCAAAGGCTAGCAGATTTGATTCGTGATATAGATAATAAGTTGGTATTTTGTGGCGATTTGAATCTCGAGGCGGCGGCGCCAGCAATGCGCGAGTTTGATTTCTTGAAAGATTTGACGGTCGAGACTGGTACGAAGCAGACTTTAATGAATCTAAAGTTTGTAAAAGATGTAGCCTGTGATCATATTCTTATATCGAATGATCTTGAATGGAGTAACTTTGAGGTTCATAAAGAGCTCGTTTCGGATCATGCAGCAGTAAGCGTCGAAATTAAAGAATAAAAAATAAGCCCTTACGGGCTTTATTTTTTTACTTAGGCTGCGTGAACTTCTACGCGAGTGCGTGGAACGCTTTTACCTGAGAAGTGATTCTTTTTGGTCTTAACGAAGACGACTTTACCATCGATTGCAGCATGGATGGTGAAGTTGCGGCTCATGAACGTGCCTGGGCCAGCGATCTTCGTAGCGCCGGTTTGGCGAACGAGTACTTCGCCAGTGCGAACGGTCTGACCACCAAAACGCTTGACGCCTAGGCGCTGACCAGCGTTGTTGTGTAGGTTTTTGCTGGTACCGCCAGCTTTGACATGTGACATACTACTACTGTTTCCTTAAAATTAATAATTTGCGCGCAACGATCTGTCCGTCTCTATAATAGAGAAGGTCTTGACTCGCTGCGTGCTTATACTGAAGGGTATTATACCCAAGTTTCTCGATTTCGTCAAGGATATTTACCCCTTCATAGTGTCCATTTGGACGTAGCCAAGCTGGAGTGGCTAGACAGAGTGTGGTTCCGGAGGCAATTTGAGTGCCAATATTCTTCAAAAAGCTAGTTAGAAGGGCTTTTGTAGACTGTTGATATTCTTTTAGTTTGATGCCGCTTGGCGCTTGCGATAGTGGGTGGCCAAGGTAAATTTCGCTGGCGATGCAGTTAACTTTGGCAAGATTCCAGCTATGATCAGTGGCGTCGCCTGGCTCTAGGTATAGCTTTGGTGCATCTTTTTCTTGTAATTCTGGCGTGCGGTTGGTTAGCCAATCCATGTTTTTCTTGGAATAGGAAATCATCTTTTCGCTAAGATCGGTGCCATAGGCGGAATAGCCCATGAGGGTGGCTTCCTGCAAAACAACGCCAGTACCACAGAACGGATCAAGGACAACGAGATCATTTTGGGCTTGATTCTCTTTCTTGAATTCGCCAACGGCAATGTTGATTAGGATTTGGGCTAGCTTTGGTGGAAGCATGCCAACAAAAGCATCGCGGGCTGGACGTTCGCGGTCGCGCTTGGCATAGGCAGTGATATTTTGCGTGCCAATAGAAATAGCGAGATGATTGTTGAATTTTAGGATTTCGATGTGGTTTAGCTTCTCGCCAAGCTGGTTGTGATGAGATGCAGCGGAGCTAAGAACTGGACCGTCGTTGTTCGGTATTAGGCGGACATTGCGACCGTGGCGCTTGAGAAGATTTTTGTATTTGAGAGCAAGTGCCCAGCTGGATTTTTTGTTGGCTTTAGCGGAATAGTCTGAGACGCCGAGGGTGATTTTGCCTTCTGGAAGTTTGGCGAGATAATCCGTGACGGATTCTTCAAGGATTTTTCCGGCTTTAATAGAGCCACCAAGATGTTCAAGATTAAGACTGTCTGTTTCGACGAATGCAATTTCTGGTGCTACTTTTTTGACATTTTCGCTACCAAAAAGCGCCTCGAGTTCAACAAGGGAAAGTTTTGGTTCGCGACCTAAAATTAGCATAAAAATCATATGTTATAATTTTATCATGTTTAAGAAGATTCTTAGTGCTGTCACCCTTATTTTGGTGGTAGTTATTGGTTATAGCACTTTTTCTGAGGTCGTTACGATCGATGGCCGGGAAATGACGATGTTTCAGGCAACTGTCGATGCTTTCAGGGAATTGAATATTTGGGTGCTTCTTCTTTTGATACCAGAGCAGTTCATGATGTATTTTGCGGCCGGTCAGATGTATTTCTCGTTCTTGAAACAGCGCAGAAAAATGAAGGTTAGCAATCTAAAGCTAACGCGTATTTCGCTCGAAATTAACTTCGTAAACCACACGATGCCGAGCGGTGGTATGAGTGGCCTAGCATATCTCATTTGGCGCCTTCGCGAGCTTGAAGTTTCGGCTGGTCAGGTGAGTTTTATTCATGGCCTTCGTTATGCAATTTGTGCGGTCGGTAATGCCGTGCAGACAATGATTGCGATTATTATCGTGTTGATTGCGGGCTGTGTCCGCCCGGGAAATAGTTGGTATTTGTGGCTTGCTGGCGGCATTGCAGCGGGTATCCAGCTTTTGATTATTGCCGCCGTTCTTGTTCTTAGAAAACAGAAGAACGTTGATTTCTTGAAGAACAAGCTTGCGAATCTCGCAGATAGATGGCAGAGGCGTAAGGGTCAGAATAGGGCTAATAATCCAGAAAAACCAGCCAAGAAGAGAAGCTTTACGCGCGAGAATGTTGAGCGATTCTTTACGGATATGCGTTCGGATTATCTAGCACTCATGCGAGATAAGAATATTTTGAAGAAGCCAATTATTTGGGGCTTCGTTTTCTCGTTCTTGGAACTTGCGACTTACTGGGTTGTAGGCTGCGCGCTTGGTCATCCAGAGATTTTGCCTCAGA
>JAUMYE010000105.1 GCA_030528815.1 Candidatus Saccharimonadota bacterium
AATCAAAATTGAGCTTAGGAGTGATTTTTCGGCGTCGATATTCTGTGGCGGTATACGCTCGGCGCGCTTTTTTACATCCTCGAAGCCTTCTTCATCATTCATCGATTTGAATTTCCTCTCCCCCACCCATTAAATCTGCAATATTAGACATCGTGTCGTCGCTCCTTAGGGAATCTTCGCTAATTACAATCTCAATCTCTTTTGGTACAACCTCTGAAATAATGCCACGCTTCTTCTCGATTTGGTTTTTGTTGAATTTGTGATTGGCATAGATTGTTAGTGTGTTGTTTAGAAGCTCATATTCACTGTCTTTGAAAAACTTAAGCATCGGTTTTGCTTTTTGTGTGATGTTTTCAATAATATGTGACCAAAGTTCGGCAGGAGACGAGAACTCGGTAGAAATGGTGACGGTTGCTGCTACTTCTGCTTTTGGTGATTCTTCTTTTGGAGTATCGGTTGGCTTTGGTGCTGGAGCTTTGACCGGCTCTGGTGTTTTGGCTGGCTCGACTTTGACTGGAGCTGGCGCAGGAGCGACAACAGGCGTGCTCTGTTGAACAACCTGAACTACTGGCGCATTGATGCTTGGCGTAGTTAGCGCGACAACGAGTTTGGCTAGCGGGAATGGCGATAGCTTTACTTCGCTAAGCTTTGGCACGAGTGAAAGTAGCTGTAAGTCTATAGAATCTACAGCTTGACGTATAAGTTCTTCAGCGATAACGTCTGGCGAAATATTGTCGTTCTGGATTTTTTCGATAGCCTGGTGGATTGCGGTTAGATCTTGGTTTTTGTAGCTATTAACTAGGTCGGAAATAAAGACGTTCTGAGGTAATCCCAAGATATCTTGGACCTGTTTGGCGGTGATTTTCTTGTCGCTAATGGTCGAGATTTGGTCGAGCAAGGACAAAGTATCGCGGAAAGAATAGCCGCCGCGTTTGACGATGATTTCCAGGGCTTCGTCTTCGATGTCGATTTTTTCTTTTTTACAGATATCCTTGATATGCTTTAGCATTGCTTCTGGCGAAGCGAGCTGGAAATTGTAGACTTGGCAGCGCGACATGATGGTTACGGGGACTTTTTGTGGGTCGGTCGTAGCCATAATAAAGATAACGTGCTCTGGTGGTTCCTCGAGGGTTTTAAGAAGAGCGTTGAAGGCGGATTTCGAGAGCATGTGTACCTCGTCGATGATGTATACCTTGTATTTGCCTTCTACTGGAGCAATAATAGCCTTTTCGCGGAGGTCGCGAATATTATCTACGCCAGTGTTGCTGGCGGCATCGATTTCTATGATGTCGATATAGCTATCTTCGAGCTCATATTTAAAACCGTTAACTTCGTGAGCTAAAATACGCGCGACGGAAGTTTTGCCGCAACCGCGTGGGCCGGTCAAAAGAAAAGCGTGTCCAAAATTGCCTTTTTTGATAGAGCTTGCTAGCGGCTCTGTGACATTTTCTTGTCCGATGACTTCGGCAAGAGTTTTTGGGCGGTACCTCCTATATAACGCTTTCATACTAATTATTTTAACACTTGAAACTCTCTCTGTCGCTCTTGATAAATAAAGATATATATGAAACAAAAAATACCCGGCATGGAAGTCGGGTATTTTGCACGAGATTAGCTATTTCTTATTGATTAGAGAATATGCGCAAGCTGCTACGGCTGCACCACATAGCGGAGCTGTAAGGAAGATCCAGAGCTGGCTCAAAGCTGCGCCGCCAGTAAGGATTGCTGGAGCAAGGCTTCTTGCTGGGTTT
>JAUMYE010000106.1 GCA_030528815.1 Candidatus Saccharimonadota bacterium
CTTTCTTAATCTTGCGATCACGCTTGATGCAATCGTCCTCAGTCATGCCAACGCTAGCGATTTCTGGATAAATCTTTGTAACGTGGACTAGGCCGGTATAATCTACGGTTTCCTTGGACTTGCCAATAATGTGAAGGGCTGCAATGCGAGCTTCCATCTTGGCTTTTGCGCTACTACTATAGCCGCCAATTATATCACCACAAGCATAAATGCCCTTAACGTTGGTTTGCATAGAAGCGTCCACTTTAACACCTTCGCTCGAGAATTTGACCTTTGCGTTTTCTAGGCCCAAATCAACGTTCGGTGCATAGCCAGTACAAAGAAGAACTTCCTCGGCCTTGATAGTCTTTTCTTCGCCGCCACGTAGGATAACAATACGCTTGCCGGCAGAGCCATCCTTCTCAAGGGCGATTGCTCTGGACTGAGTTAGAACGCGAATTCCGTCCTTTGTAAACAATTCTTCAAGGACCTGACCGGCTTCCTCGTCCTCGCGAGGCAAAACACGAACAGCAAGATCGACAAGGGTAACTTCGGTGCCGAGGCTAGCAAAATATTGAGCCATTTCGCAACCAGTTGCGCCAGCGCCAATGATACAAATGCTCTTCGGTGGTCTTAGGATATATGGAACATTTTCTGGCAGTAGGTAATCAACGTTCTGTGGAATTTTAATACCAGTATCAAGCGTAGAAGCGCCAGTAGCTAGCAAAATCTTTTTGACGCGGATTGTTTCTTCGCCAACGCTAATTTCGTGAGCGGAAAGAAGGCGAGCTTCGCCGCGCATGCAATCAATCTTATCCTCGGTATAGACTGTCTCGTCATCTGCGCCAGCGCGCTTCATGGCGAAGTTTTTCCAGTTATTCATCGTAGGGTAGTTATAGCGAAGGTTTGCGCTTGAAAGACCAAGTTTTGCGCCTTTTCTGGCATTATAGAGAAGTTGAGAAGTGTAGCGAAGTGCCCCCATTGGAATGTCGCTATAATTCAAGCTAGAGCCACCCCACTTGTCATTCTCGATAATTACGACACTAAGACCTGCTTCGTTCGCCAAAAATGCGGCCTCGCTACCAGCGTCGCCACTTCCTAGAACTGCTAAATCGTAATCAAATCTTGCCATAACTTTCTCTATATTATTTTATCATGATTTTCATAAGCATAAGCAATGTCTGCATTGTAGGTCGTCAGCTCATTTACTATATGTTTTCTAATATCCGTCTCTGTAACGACGTCTTTGGTGCTTGCCCATTCGTCCATCGCCTGTGCAACCTTTTCGGCAATGAGCTCAACCCAGCCTTCGGCTAATCCGAGGCCGAGGCCGCAGTTTAAAACGCTCTGCCTAATACCCTCGTGGGTATAATCGTAAAACTCTCTTTCCTCGTCCATTTTAGATCACCCAAAAACTAAAAATTGTTGCGGCCAAGGTAATAAAACCAATACCAGAGATAATCTTGAGAAATGCCTTATTTTGTACGCGCCAACGCTGCGCATCTACGACATTGCGACCGGTCTTCATGCGAATCTTAAGAACGACTAGCGGCAAGATTGCGAGAGCGGCAAACACGATAAGCCCAGCAACCTGTAGTGAGCCGTTGAGCTGCAAAATCGCATTTGCGGATGTGATATAAAGTGCAAGGCTAATCGGCATCTCAGCAAAGGAGCTGACTACGCCAAGCGAGAATGCTTCGATTGGATCGTTGGTTTTTCTGGCTCTTCCGGAGATAAATCTAGCAAACGAACGTGGAAGCCAAAGTTCG
>JAUMYE010000002.1 GCA_030528815.1 Candidatus Saccharimonadota bacterium
AAGAATATCCCGCCAACGGTCGCAAAATTCTTTTCAAAGTCATGCGTCAAATAAAATTTATTATCCCTGCTCTGCATTATTGGATAATTAATATTTGTATCGGGAATTTTAAGCCATGCCACAATTTCAGGATTCTTTTCTTTTAGCTTCTCAAAATCTACTGCGTCGCCAGAGTCCGTAAAGTATTTCTTTGCTACGTCTTTAGCTCTTATTGCTTCCATCTCTATCGAAAAAGCATCATAAATCCCATATGCCGCAATCAAAAGAATTGGCAAAAACAGCAGTTTTAAAGCTTCGGTAAATAGCCTATCTATACGACTCAATATCTTATCCAATCTAGAATGTCTTCGAATCTTCATTTCCTTAAAGTCGCCCTATTGAGAGATTAGGGCGACTCCTTTTCTATCTATCTTTCGGACTCTTTGCCCTTAGATTTCTTGTAAGCTACATATGCCGCACCAGAAGCCATCACGATTACAACAAACGGAACAATATACATTGCAACGCCAGTTGAAACGGCGGCATCAGTTAATGCACGCTCAGCCTTAGTAACGTTCGTCTGACCAAAAGCCTCCAAGATTTCTTGACTTGCATTTACGCCAGGAACAGCCGCCAAAGTTTTCGTTAGAACTAGCTGATCATTATCTATATTTCCATCAAGATAAGCATCATAGTTGTCTGTTACGCCATCCTTTACGGAAGTTAGAAGTACTCTAGCCCCAATAGGCAACCGGTTATTCTCGCCATCGAAACCAATCTTTGCACTTTGACCATCCTTTAGCCAAATCGTAGTAGCACCGGTATTAAGCTCAACATAAGTCATCTGAGATCTAGAATCCCTAGACATCGTCGTATAGGTAGCATCTAGGCCGGAAATATCCACCTTTACGCCGTTCAGTTTCTCGTCATCAGTTTCTACACGAACCGTGTACGGGAAGTAAACATCACGACGAGCCTTAGCGCCGCGTACACGGAAATCTAGCTGAGAATAGGTAAGCTTTGGCTCCGAAACAAACTCGATCTCGCCCTTCTCGCCCGTTGTTTCGTTCTTGGCCGAAGTCGAAAGCGTAGCCTTATATTCTCCAGTCGGATAGCCATTCTCGTCAACCTCGCTAGCTACATCAACAAACACGATAAACTTATTTGTATCTACTGGATAAGTATCTGCGTTACTAGAAGCTACTTCAGAAACCTCAAACTTATAAGTACCAGCATTCGGGAAAGTCTTGTATCTAAAGTTAAGTTCGCCCGTCGCAACCGCCTCGTTATTCTCATCTACATCGACATTATTAAAATTCAGCGTCACTGACGTTGGCATGCCACCACCAGACGGTTCTCTACCCTCATTAAGCTCCGTAACGTTCAGAGTAAAACTATTGTTCACGTAGCCCAGACCATTCTTTACCTTATGTTTCACCGCAATCGTAACCGGGCTATCCGGATTATCCGTTAGTTTTGCAGGTAAACCAGAGTCCGCACTGGCAGACAAATTACCAAAAATACCAAGCCCCATTACTGCCAAACCAAGAGCAGCTATCACCTTCGAAATCTTCTTCATTGCACCTCCATTATTTTTATAGACGATCAAAAACTACTGCTCTCACATCGGCATTACCTCCATTTATCATTAACCCATTTTGGCGATTAATTGACCCATATCACTTTTCTCGGCGTCGAACTTAATCGCATGGCGACATACTAATACGCTGCCAAAAAATAAAAAAGCGGAAGCACGATATTTTTGACAAAAACGAAGAATAATATTATTCCATAGCTTGAACAAAAATATTAAAAAATAAGTATCGCCACATTTTAGCAACGATACTTATATAAAATTGTTGTATATCTTACAACATACTAATTCATTTACAAATTAGTCGTGTTTCTTTACGGACTTATCCGTAACATCAAACTTCTCCATATATAGACCAAACGCCAAGCGCGCCTGAGAATAAAATGCACAGAACGAAGAATAAACGACTGAGATAATTGGCGAAAGAACCCACTGAATCACCATAATGATCTTTGGCTTATTTTTACAATTCTTTGGCTTTGGCGGAAGCATCTTTAGAGACAAGATAATCGAAATCAAGATACCAATCGCCGCAAACGTCTGAATGTAGCTTACAACAATCGGAAGATGACGAGACAACAAATCTCTAGACTCTAGATGAAATAGAAGCGGCACGAAACCACCAAACATAATGATTGGCGCCACTGCAGCAAGCGTAACATGACCTTCTAGCAAACGATAAAACTTTGGAAATAGCGAAATAAAGGACATCTTGCGTTTCTTTGAGAATAGATAATCGCCAACGTAGGCGACATCGCTTGCGCCATAATCCCAGCGGCGAAGCTGAACCCACTGCGCCTTCAAAGTCTTAAACAAGGTATCGCTAAGTACGGCATCCTGACGGATTGGGGCACGAATCGGCAAGACCTCATACTTCCCTTCAAAATAGAACAAGCTACGCCAATACTGATGACCGTCTTCTACGATCGTCTTAGTACTCCAGAAGTCCATGCCAATCAAAGCCTCGAGTGGCTGAGAATGCGAAGCAAAGTTTCTAAGAAGATGTGGTCTCATCGTACAAATAAGGTTCCAGAACGAGTTTGTCGTTGCAACTACGCGCGTAATTGCAGGCGCATCCCAAATATTATTCGTAAACAAAGAAACTGGCTGATAAGAAAGATTCTGCCTATCTTCATGCACTATAAATTCATAAGTAACCTGATCGAAATAGCAAGGATCTGGACGGTTATCACTATCGAGCGTCGTCACGATAACGTTCTTTGGCTCGAGCTTCATCTCTGTCACAATATCCTTAAGCCTACGACCAGCATTAGTAATATTTCCGCCCTTACCAACAACTTCACCCTTAATATCTTTAGGATGCATTACGAGCTCAAAATGACCGAACTTGTTCTTGTATTTCTTCTCTAGAGCCTTAGCGGTAGCAAGCGCCGCTTCCCCACCTCTCTCTTCGTAAGCAATCAAAAGAATCATGCGCTTCTTATCGGCATTAGTTGCTAAGACACTCTCAAGAGTTGGCCCAAGAACATCGATACTTTCGTTATAGAGCGTCACAATAACGGCATGCCAAATATCCTCATATTTTGGATAGTTTTCTGGGTTCTTCGCAATCGCATCAAGATTATGAAGGTGATCGGAAAAACCATATTCCTTCACATTCCATTTCTTAAGAGCTTTCAAGCTGTTTTCTGGGTCCTCAAGCTCTTTAATACGCTGAATCCAATCCACTTTGACAGATTGCTTTACAAGTTTCTGACCCTGAATCATACGGCAAGAAATACCAACCGCCTTTACAAGATTCATAATTACAATCAAAAGAAGATAAACCGAACCTAGAACTGGAGAAATAGCAGAAAAAACAGGTAGCAAAACTACCATCAAAACACTCAAAACAAATGGCAAAATTTCAAAAAAGCGATATTTGAAAGTTCGCTTCCCCTGAGGAAGCTCAACCGACTTAGCCATCTTTTCTATCCTTCTCCAAGCAAGCTATTTACAAAATATAGCGCAATAATCGTAATAATCATCGTAATCGCCAAGAATAGCCTTGCAACATCCTTGCCACGCTTAGCAAACAATCTTGCACTGAGCAAAATATGTCCAATACCAAGCGTTACTGCGAGTACTGAGAAAGAAGTTAGATACCACCACGCACCCTGAGAATAGCCGTTATCGATATCAGAATACCTAGCCCAAACCTTTGGCTGCGCAGCGTTAAGTCTCATGATCGGAATCAAAAACAAAGCCAAGCTCAAACCAAATTGAACAATCATCCATAACAGCAAGCCACGATCTTTCTTAAAAATCGTTTTAAAATCAGATGCTAGCTCTTTCATTTCTTTAAATATTTTACCATAACTACAAAAATTCTACAGCACAAGCAAAATCCCCGCTCTCACGGGGACTTGCAATGTTTATTTTTTCGCTTCTGCTCTGTGCAAAGCAAGCGCTACAACTCCAGACGCCACACTTAGCACCAAGCCAGTAGCTAACAAAATATACGAACCCACTCTTAGTTCCTTTTTTTGTTTTTATTTTTGACTTGATACACTTTAATGCTAACGCTTATCTTGTGCAATGTCAAGCTTTATTTTGCTTTTCAAGTTTTTCAATTCTCTTTTCGAGTGCCAAAAGTTTTTTGCCTTCAGACTCAATCGTAATACAGCGAGCGCAAGAAATCGCAACCACGGATTCACCAATCAAAACCGCAATTAGTCCCGGAACTAGCAAATGCAAACCTTCTTTTGCCGCAGCTTTCTTTTCTGTAAGATAGTTTGCTGGCGAACGGAACAAGGAATTAACATCAATATCGCCAATACCAACAATTTGTTGATAAGCATAATAAAGCAACATTGCTCCTGCCGCTATTACTAAGAAGCCCAAAATGACGAAGAAAATCGCCACGCAAAGTTCTTTTTTGTTACTTTTTCTTTTCATCTTCTTCCTTTGCATCAGACTTTTTCAGATTAAGTAGTATCTGAACCACAATAATCATCGCAACAATAACAACAATCCAAGCGTTATTATTAATAAACTTCACGACATAACCAGCAATCGGAACCTTGTTCGGAGCAACCTTACCCTCAATCTGATAATAATCAAGATGCCCTTCATCAACGGTTTCGCTCGCATCTGCCTTTGTATAGTAATCACCTTCTTCGGATATTTCAGCTACGCGATGACAGATAACCTCTTCGCTTTTATTAAAGCAAACAATAGTTCCAACCTTTATATCTTCCCTTGGGATTGCCTGGTAATAGATCAAATCGCCATAGTTTAACTCTGGTACCATCGAACCATTTTCTATAGTTAGAGATTTAAAACCAAATAGCAGCGGTATATATAGAAGACCATACAAAGCAATACCCGCGTAGCAGGTTATCGATAATATCCTAAATATAATCCTGGCAGTCTTCATTATGTTCATTATCTATTTTAACATAAGCCAAATAACTTAAATCAGGCACAAAAAATCGCTCAAATGAGCGTCTTTTGCAATAAATGGAGCCGTTGACTGGGGTCGAACCAGCGACCTGCTCGTTACGAATGAGCTGCTCTGCCAACTGAGCTACAACGGCATCCTTGCTAAATTATAGCATAGTTTCTCATGAGTAAATAAACTATCAAGAAAGTGATATATAATATTCTTATGGCATTAATCTACTTTTTCTCGTGGTGGTATACACGCGGCTGGGGTTTCTTCCTAAAACAAATGTCCGAAAAATTACAGCATATTCTGGACGCTTTCTCGATCCCAAATTTACTCAAAACCCTCTTCAGTCCCTTCCGCCAAATCTCTGCATACGAACGTGGCAGGACTATAGATGCAAAAATCTACGTTTTCTTTGATAAACTCGTTTCTCGTCTTGTCGGCTTCTTTGCTAGATTCTTTCTAATTATTGCCGGCATTATTTGTATAGTTATTGCAGCCGTATTCTTTCTAGTTCTCTGTATCTTGTGGCCATTCTTACCACTTGCGTTAGTCGCAGGCATCATTCTAACAATTTCAGGATTTACACTATGAATTCATATAACTATCATGCATCACGCGCACATCGTGCCAGACTCGGCAAAGTTCTCGGCCATAAAGCAGTTTACGCATTCTTCTACATCTTCGCACTACTCTTTTTAGCTGCCGGCATCTATCTATTAATCCAGAAATCCCCGCTCGCGTGGCTCTGCTTTGGCCTAGCGATCTTTTTAGCGCTACCACCATATTGGATTCGTCACGATTTAGTCGAACTACCAAAAAGTAAAACAGATAGCCTAGAAAACCGTTTGTCTCGCGAGCTTCTTGTTAGGCTTCCCAAAAATCCAGATGCAAAAGCGATTCTGACCGAATCTCTAGAATGTCAAAGTGCAATCTTCCTAGAAAATCGCTATGGTATCGTCGCTCCACTTATCGATATCCTCGTTCCAGCAAGCGGAATCAAGCCAGAAGATTTGTTCGCAAAAGCTAGCGAAATTGCCACTTCTCTAAATCTTCCAGAAGTCGACGGAGGAACCGTTATCGTTGCCTCGATTGAACTAACTCCAAATTACGAAAAGATCCTAAAAAGCCTAAAACTAGACCTTCCTGCTCTTTACGGCGGTATTAGCTGGTATTACTACCTTGTAAATCTCACTAAAAATTACCGTAAATACAAAAATACTGGCGGTATCGCCCGCGATCTTAGCTTCGGCTACGCCAATCTTCTTAGCCGCTTCGCCGAAAACATTTCCCAGAAATACGTCGGCAATTATTCTCCATCCCTAAATATCGCATCTCACAAAGATAACGTTCAGCAAATGATAGACATCTTCTCTGGCAAAGGTCGCCAGAACGTTGCTCTTATCGGCGCAAACGGTAGCGGCAGAAGCAATATTGTCGAGAACTTTGCAAGCGAAATTCTTAACTCTAAAACCTCTGAAAAACTTCGTTTCCGCCAAATCTTTAGGCTAGACGCTGCTGCTCTTGTAGCTAGCGCGAGCGGTCGCGGTCAAATCGAAGGCCTTATGAATGAAATCTTTAACGAAGTTTATGCTGCCAAAAATATTATTTTGTGGCTAGACAATGCCGAGATCTTCTTCGAAGACCAAACTGGCGCAATAGATATTTCTAACCTATTAATCCCAATCCTTGAAAACGGCGCAATCCGCATCATTCTAACTATCGACGAGCAACACATCCTCGAAGCATCATCGAAGAATCCAAGATTCACCAACAGCATCAACCGCATCATGGTTCAAGCCGCAAACCACGACGAAACTATCGCCGTCCTTCAAGATCAAAGTCCGTATTTTGAATACAAAAGCCAACACGCTATCATTACCTATTGGGCTCTCGAAGAAGCTTATCGCCTAGGTTCAAAATATATCAAAGACCTTGTTATGCCAGGCCAAGCCCTTACTCTACTCGAAATGGCAGCTAACTACGCCGAAGAAGGCTTTGTTACGGATAAATCAGTCCAGCAAGCAGTCGAAAAGAACTTTGGTATCAAGATGCAATCTACCCAAAGTTCCGCAGACAAAAAGAAGCTCCTTGATCTTGAAAGCGAACTACACAAGCGTCTAATCGGCCAGGATAGCGCCGTTAAAGCTGTCAGCGACTCTCTCAGACGCTCTGCTGCTGGCGTTAGAAATCAGAATCGCCCAATCGGCACTTTTATCTTCCTCGGCCCTACCGGTGTCGGTAAAACCGAGCTAGCAAAAGCCCTCAGCGAAACGTATTTTAATGGCGAGCAAAATGTCATCCGTATCGACCTTAACGAATACGTCAAAGAAGAAGATGTCTCAAGACTAATTGCCGACGCTTCCGAATACGACATGAGCCTAACTGCCCAAATCTCGAAGCAGCCATTTGCCGTTGTTTTGCTAGACGAAATCGAAAAAGCTCATCCGAAAGTATTGACCGCCCTTCTCCAGCTCCTTGACGAAGGTATTCTTCGTGATACTAAAAACCACGAGGTCAGCTTCCGTGACGCAATTATTATTGCCACCAGTAACGCTGGCGCCAACCAAATCCGAGATTACCTATCATCAGGCAAAAAACTAGACGAAGTTAAAGATATTCTAGTCGAACAGCTAATTCATGACGGCGAATTTAAGCCAGAGTTTTTGAACCGCTTCGACGAAATCTGCGTATTTGAACCACTAGAAAAAGACGACTTAATGAAGATTATCGACCTAATTATTGCTAGCGTAAACAACAATCTTTCCTCTCAAAAAATCACTATCAACGTCGACGAAGACGCTAAGGCTCTACTCGTAGAAAAAGGCTACGATCCAAAGCTTGGCGCCCGCCCAATGAGGCGCATTGTCCAGAAAACCGTAGAGAATATTATCGCCAAACGCGTCCTAGCTGGAGACGTTTCCTCTGGCGCAGAAATCCAGATTTCAAAGCAAGATATCATAGACCAACTAGAAAAATAGTTTTACCCCTTGCAAATAATCTATTTTTCATATATACTACACACATAAGCGCTCGTGGTATAGTGGTCTAGTACGCCTCCCTGTCACGGAGGAGATCGCCAGTTCGACTCTGGTCGGGCGCGCCATTACAAGAATTTCAAATACTTCCGAAAGGAAGTATTTTTGTTTGTAAATAAAAGCCAAAATCAGGCCATTACCAAAAGCAATACCACTACTCTTCAATCTGTTACATCATGCTGCTGCTTGCTACTTTTTCAAAGCTTCTGCTAGCCTAAACGCGTGTTCCTTAAATATTAGGTTTGGTCACAGTCTGTCCGTGGAACCTACCTCGCAGGGGGCTTCACTGAACGGCATTCTAGGCTCTGCTAGGGGCTTCCGAAGAAAGGAGAGCCTATGAGTATTTTGCTGAAAATTTGGCGCTTGAAAGTAACGCTCGAGCTTCGACTAGCAAAGTAACCAAAAAGTCGCCCATAAGGGGCGACTAAACACAACCTATACGCTTCCTAGAGGCGTATACATGATTAAATTATAGCACAAATTTGGTGCGGGTATAGGGAGTCGAACCCTAGTCTCATCCTTGGGAAGGATACATAATAGCCGTTATACGACACCCGCATAAACTAAAACTAGTATAGCATACGAAAGAAAAAGAACCCCGAACAAATCGAGGCTCAATCTCGAGGATTAGCTCTTGGTGCCATACAGCTTACAAAGCCAAATGCATTTCTCTTTCAATGTTCCAGCGTAAAATTCAATGATCATACGCTCAGAATCGTCATTGCAAGCTTTGCTCTTCTTGGTCGCCAGCCTCGCAAGCTCGTAATATTGCATAACCGTATCACTATCGATATATACTGAGGGAATATCGATACTACACAGTTTCCAAATCGCCATCGAGCATTCGAAGCAAATCTGTTTGGCAACAGTTTCTTTATCCTCGATTGAGGTACTTGCGCCAAATTTCTCATACAGTTGCGCAACTTGTTCCAATAACAGCATAATATCCCTCCTCGTGCAGTCCTTGGACAAGCAAATTATAACATCTTAGCCAAAGATAAGATATGCTATACTAGCCCTAATGAAAATATCTCGATACAAACACGATTCAGAGACCAGTTACGCTCTTGGCGCGACCCTCGTTTTTGAACTCCTCAAAAACAAACCAGAATTAATTACGAAAATCTTCCTCCGCCCTACCGAAAAGCAAGGCGAAGATATCACAAAAATCCTACAATCTGCCGAAGAAAAACAAATCCCAGTTATAGAATCCGCTAAACCTTTCAACGTTCTAAACGCCAAAGACGCCTGCCTACTTATCGCAGAATTCAAGAAATCTTCAACAAAACTAGACGACAATAACCATCTCCTACTCGTCAATCCATCCGATGCTGGTAACCTCGGCACTATCATGCGCACTGCTGTAGCTTTTGGCATCAAAAATCTAGCCATTATCCCGCCAGCCGTCGATCCATATGATCCAAAAGTTATTCGTGCTAGCATGGGCGCTATCTTCCATCTAAACCTTGAGATTATTCCGGATTTCGAAACTTACAAATCTCGCTTCCCTAACCATCATCGCTACGCCTTCATGCTAAACAAAGACGCAAAGACTCTAGACGAAGCCAAAACATCAAAAGAAAGCCCATTTACATTAGTTATGGGCAACGAAGCAGCTGGTTTGCCAGCCTCTTATTCTGAAGATTGCGAAACAATCTTTATTCCACAGAGCGACGAAGTGGATAGCCTAAATCTATCCATCGCCACCGCTCTAGCTTTATACGCTTTTACAAGATAATTATTTAATCTCTGGATTCAAATCAATCTCTTCGCCACTAGTGCCGTCAGAGACTTCAATATATTCTTTAATTTTGTCGCTATTCTTAATCTCGGCAAAGTTTTTATCAAACTCGGTAAAACGAATCTCTAGGCTTTCATATTTTACCTTGCCGTCTTTTTCTTCAATTAACTTCACAAAGTAGTAGCAATCACCCTTTCTGGAAGTAAACATCTCAGAAACTTCACCAGCTTTTAGATCCTTTGCCTTAATCGCGCGTCCGCCATCAAGCGTTGCGTCACTCATAAAGTCATCTGTCTTTTCATAGCTTACAACCTCAGTATCACCAAGCGAAGCTGCAATTGCCTTCAAATCTGAACCGCTCTTTAAAGCATCTTTTGCTTTCTGAGCAAGCTTGTTTGCCTTGGAATCGTAAAGCTCAGAATACTTTTTGCGTGCCAAACGAAGCTTCAAAAGCCTGCGATACTCAGTCATACTAAGGCCAAAACTCTTGTTGATAATCGCCTCAAAAGCTTCAGGACTACGAGATTGGCCATTTATTTGCATATGATAGTTAACAAGATCGTTTAGCTCTTCCTCTGTAACAGATTCACCAGCTTCATTTAGCTTAGCGAGTGCCCAGCCATATTCCTCAGCCGAATTCAAAGCCTGCCTCTTGTAGTGTTGGCGAAGCATCTGAGAGTCCTCAGAATCATCAAGCTTACCCTGCTGGTATTCCAAGGTATTAATGCTACTTCTGTAAATCATTAAATAATCACTGTAGCGAATATTTACGCCATCGACGGACGCGACTGGCAAATTCAAAACCTTTGTAAAACGAAATGCAACGCTACTGGTATCCTGAACTTTGTAAAGCTCAAACCAACCAAAAACCATAAGAAGACCAAGTGCAGCAATAGCAATCAAGATCGTATTAATAATCATTTTATGCTTCGAGTACTGGAAAGGATATTTGAACTTCCTACCCTTCGCAAGTACCTTCTCGCGGCTCTCGTCAAGACTATTTGCCGAAGTGGTTTTTTCTTCTACTTTCTTAATTTTCTTTATTTTCTTTAACATTATCTTTCCCTATCTATATCGTGCGTTGCATTTTGCAATTCGTTATAAACCGTTTCCGGATGGCTTACCATACTAAGCCTCAAATCCCCCGCCGCCGTTTGAACCAGTATTGTTCCGTAGTTTAGCATTGTACCAAACAAACCAGAGACACCAAACGCCACGCTCTCGATATTCTCTAGTTCCAAATCCACCATTGAGCGATTAAATATGCCCTTTTGGCGAACCTGACGCAGCCTTTCGGTAGTTAGCAGATAAAAGCTAAAATGCCACAGCATGAAGCTATAAGCCATACCAAGTAAACCGACAAGACAGAATGCAATCCAAACTACGAACATCTTGGAATTATCTTTCCACAAAATTGAAGGCAAAACACCGACCGCCGTCATAAAAATAAAGAAAAACACACCCTTAAAGGCAGTTACAATATGTCGACGAAAGACACAGATGACTTCTTCGCCACTGCGTTGTCCTTCAAAATCCATAACCTTATTATACCATAGTCGAAAACGAGCAAAAATCACTACATTAACAGAGGTAGATAAGCATAAGCGTATATTGACTTTTAGGCCTTTTTGTGCTATAATTATAGTATCCTTAGCTATCACAACTAAGACGCACCTTAAAGCTGAGGAAATATCCCAATAGAAAGGAGGATCTTTTATGAAAAAGATTCTCGAAATGTTTACAGGTAAGGCCACCGATCTCACTCCTGAGGTAACTCTCGAGTCCGAGTATAACTACAGCGTGGAGGGCCCGAAGGCTAGCAATGGCCTGAGCTGGTCCCCTCGCCTCATGTATCCGACAGACTGGAACCGCGAAAACAACCTGCTCTGGGTTCGCCCGAATTCCGAGCAGTACAACTTCGGCAACGAAAAAATCAAGCTCCTTGACCACAAGGACATCGAAGATTTCGTAGCCAATATCTACGGTTCCAACCCTGACAGAAGGATGACTGTCGTAGTCTTGACACACAACGCCAAGTTCGGCATGCATCCAAAGGCTATAAACCTGACAATTACAGACAGCACAGTATCTGTTGAATCCTCTGTCTTCTGCAGACCTGACGATGTTGATAGTGAAACCGGCATACTCATCCAGAAAATACTGGACCGCTGGAACACCAACATAAAGTTTAGTGACCTGTACGACGAGTGGAAAGCCCGCTATGACAGGCTCGAGAATGATGGCGAAAGCCATACTCTTGCAGAGACTGAGCTTAAGTACTGCTGCGCTTAACAAAGCGCTTCCCCAGCACCAAGAAAGCCCCCGACAAACGTCGGGGGCTCTTCTCATGTCTTTTGAAATTTGAGCGATTTAATTTGAAGCACTACTATATCCAGGATTAATTCGAAGACGAAATCGTTCAGATGGGCGGTTTCGATTCGAATTGGTAGCCCGGGCGCGAGTCGAACGCACAACCTTCTCCTTAGGACGGAGCTGCTCTATCCATTGAGCTACCGAGCCATACACCAATAATAGCACACTCAAGAAAAAACCGCCCCTCTTTCGAGGGACGGACCTTTGAAGGTTTTAGGCAAAAGACGTAGGATCCAGAGCTTATCCGTGTGCAACGCAGCGATTATTCACCACTGCGGCTAATGCAAGGAGCTCAGTATCCACCTGCTTTCCACTGTCGTCCAGACTGATTACAGCATAACGCTTCGGAGACTCAATCTCACGCGTTTCGTGATAGGAGGCAGCATAAACGCCACCTACCTTCTTCTGCATGAGGATTTTTCCCTCCTCTGTGAACGAGAAGCGAAGTATGTTGCCAGTCGCCTTGTCTGTTACCGTCACAAATCCCTGACTAAGACCAGTGCTGGTTAAATCCTGTCCAGAGACATAGATTTCCCAGATACCTGCAGTCCAACGAGTATTGCCGTTACTGCCAGCAATCAAACTGTTCGCATCTGCAAACGTCTTCCAGCCGTTAGTTACGCCGTTATTAGCCTCGTTACGCATATTCTCGAAACAATCTGCGAAATATACGTCATCACGGAAATAGTCATACAGGCCAGAGATAGCTTCGTCGCTAGGCTGGACGATTGTTTCCTCAGATTCCGCCTCAGCTGCGCAGTACTCATAGAGTGCGCAAGCCATTGCGATATCCGCAGTACAAACCGTCTCTACGCCCCAACTAACGGAGCCAGTGAGAATAAAAGGCGTCGTATAGGTATCAATACCGGACAGATCGAGATAGTTGTCGAAACCGTAGTTGATTTTGCTTCCCTCACGGGTCGCAGTAAACAGCGGAGTCTCAGCCTTAAACACATCAACCGTTGCGCCGGTCGTGTAACCGCCAGTTGCTACTTCTCCGGACATAAAGTCCAGATAATAGTCACCAACAGTCACTCCGAATTTCCAGCTGTCACCGGAAACCGTGATCTTCTCGCAAGCCTCAAATGCTTCCTTTGCGGTCTTTGCTCCGCTCAGTCCTGTGCAATCATTGGCTTTCGCAATATAGCCACCGAAGTCGCTTTCTGCGAACTGCTGAGCGCCTTTCGACGCACCAGACTCTAAAGTTGCTGCATTCACCGTACCAGGTGCGGTTGCACCAATAGCAGTAAATGCAAGGGCGGTGGCAAGGACAGCAGCCTTTGCCTTCGAAATAAATGTACCGATGTTTCCTCTCATAGCGGAAACCTCCTAAAAGTAGTATTTACACCATTTTACTGGTGCATGCGATCTAGTCTATCATAACCGTTTTAGAAAGTCAATACTTACCACTAACAGCACAAAAAAATACCGCAGTTTTACTGCGGTATCCTCTATTCTCTATACTAGCGAGTATATTTCTCGGACAAAGTCTGGTAGATCTGGATTTCTTCAGGCTTGAACCAGAAGGAAACTTCCTGCTCTGCCTCTTCTGGATTACCAGAAGCATGAATCAAGTTTGCTGTAGCCTCACCGCGAGCGGAAGCATAGCCAAAGCTAATATGCGCATAGTCGCCACGGATTGTACCCATATCTGCCGCCATTGGTTCGGTTGAGCCGACAATCTTACGAACTACAGGAATAGCCTCAACACCTTCTAGAACCATTGCAATTACTGGACCAGAGGTCATAAAATCAACCGTCCAATCAAAAGCTTTCTGGCCACGGCGAGAAATCATCTTGGAAATGCCTTCATAATGATGATAGTACTTATCCTTATCTGGGTTTACCATCTTGGTAGCAACAATTTTCAAACCAACACGTTCGAAGCGACTTAGAATTTCGCCAACGATACCACGCTGGACTGCATCGGGCTTAAAGATAATCAAAGTTCGTTGGATCATACCGCCAGGATTATTCTCTTCGGTAAAACCAATGTTGTAAGCGTTTACATCTTTTTTCTTTTCAGCTTTCTCAGCCATGTAAATCTCCTTTTCTGTTAATATATCACAAAAAAGAAGCTCTTCAAGAATAAGCGTTTAGTTACCTGGATCGGAATGGAATTTTTCATGGACCTCCTTAAGATGAGGATCCGTAATATGCGTATAAATCTGGGTCGTAGAAATATTAGAATGACCCAAAAGTGACTGCACTGAACGAAGGTCTGCTCCGTTCATTAAGAGGTCCGTAGCAAAGGAGTGCCTTAAGGTATGTGGCGTAACGTGCTTTGTAATACCAGCAGCACGGACATACTTATTTATAATCCTCTCGATGCTTCTTGGTGTAAGACGCCTGTAGTCACCACTCGTACCAGCCAATGGTTGGTTTCTAGAATTATTCAAGAACAACGCTGGGAGCGAATCCGAACGCTCAGATAGATAATCTGCCACCGCATCAGCCGCTGCATCAGATACAAACACTGGCCTATCCTTCTGACCCTTACCACGAACCATAAACTCGCGACGCTCAAGATTTACGCTATCTCTATTGAGTCCAATTAACTCCGAGACACGAAGACCCGTCGAGAACAATAGTTCGAAGATTGCCCTATCTCTTAGGCCAGTCTCGGTATCTATCGGAATCTGCTCAAGAATCGCCTCGATTTCATCGACATGCAGAAATGTAACCTGCGCCCTGTGTGTTCTTGGAAGATCTACAAGTGACGGATCCAAAGTCTTGATATGTCTTTTTGTTAGATATTTCAAGAAGCCACGAAGAGCAATCAGATGGTAACACTGCGTAGCGACAGCCAAGCCGCGTTTCTGAACAGTCTGGTAACGGTTAAGCCATAACCTGTACTTCCTGAGCCATTCCTCATCAATATCTGTCGGCTTTAGCCCTTCTCCACCAAATTCTACCAAGCGTTCTAGATAAAGCTCGTAATTCCTCGTCGTAAAACGACTGCGACCAGATTCTACCTCAAGAGATTCTAGGAATTCATTGATTAAATCCGAAACATACATATCTGCCATTACTTAAATCCTCACAAATTCCAAAATAAAGTCTTTCATAAAGAAAACCACCAAGAAACCAAGAATCAAGAATGGCCCAAGCGCAATCTTTGTGTCTTTATTCTTTCTCACATATAGCACAGGAAGCATAATTAGACAGCCAATCAAATTCGAGATAAATAGAGTCGAAAGCGATAGCCAGAAGTTGGCTAGAACAATCGCGATTGGAATACAAAGAATATAATCTCCGCCGCCAACCCACTTCTCCCGACTAAGCTTATACATCAGGAAATAAAAGCCAGGCAAGATCAAAAGACCACCGAGCGTAGACCACAATTCAGATAGCTCGAACATGCCTGTCATAAGCTGCGGAACCCAAATCGTTCCTAGATACAAAATAGACAATGCCCCAGAAATATAAACTGGAACCATCGGCAATTCTTGCCATTTTGCATCATAAATAAAGCAAACGCAGAAACAAGTCAGCATCAGCAAAAATATCACGAAGCGCATAATTTCCGGGATTCCACCAGCCAAAACCTTTTCCTGCTCTGGCCAAAGCATCCAAGAAAACACAAAAGCAAGCGCCATAGATATCTCTGCTAAAATCTCGGCAAGGCCAATCTTCTTTCGACATTTTCTACAGCGGCCACCAAGCGCCAACCAACTAATAATCGGCACATTATCATACCACTGCAACCTATAGTTGCAATGCATACAATGCGACCATTTAGACTTATCTCCCTTGCGAATTCTCCATACCTGGCAGCAAGCAAAAGAACCTAGCCCTGCACCAAGCGCAAAAAGAATAATTGCAACAAAAATACCCATAAGCTTATCTTAACACGCTAGAGATTAGCTATCAAATAATTAACTGTTGTCAGCGCAGTAGTATGAGCCGCCCTCAAGGGTCATAATGACCGTAAATTGAGCGTTCTGTCCGTCGAGATTAATTGTCTTGCCGTCAGAATCGCACTTTGCTGCGTATCTCAAGAAAACAGTGTTGGCTTGGTATTGCGGCGCATCAGTATCACTCATTGCAAGTGAAATTATATAAACACTACCATTTGGATCTTTAAACTGCTCACAACTCTTGCCTTCTGGGCAGGTAACTTCATTAAAATCATAGCCTGAATATTTCACAGCCCTAGTTTCACTCGGGACAGAAACCTCACTATCTATATATTTACTAATCAAGCTATAGTCAAAATACACTTTCTCACGAAAGCCAGTACCACTATCGTATCCAAACGGCATCTTGCCAGTATTGGAATAGTAATCCGTTATCGCCGAAGCAATGCGAGCAGCATCCTGCCTTCTGCGCGTGTTTCTCTGGCTGCGTTGCAAGGCTGGCAATGCAATGAATACCATCAAGAAAATAAGGCCTGCAATCGCTAAAACAAGTACAACTTCAATAATTGTAAAAGCATTTCTCTTTTTCATATCTTTATTTTAGCATAAGCTATATCAATTATCTAAACAGTACCAAGCGCCACCCTCTAAGACTGTCGCTATAGCATATTTAGAACGACTACCGCCCAAAAATTCAAATCCATTACTACTACACCTAGCTTCGTCGGAAACATAAATCTCATTGATATCGGCATCTATAAAATCAAAACCGACGGATACAGAAATATCCATATCGACAATGATATATTCATTACCACTCGGATCACAAAAACTATCATTAGAACAAGAATAAGGATATGCAGACAAACCGTTGCTTAAATACTCCGTTTCAGACCGACAGCTCGAATCTAAATATTTTGGCACAAAATCTACATCAAAATATTCCCCAACCTCATCACTTCCAAAAGGCAAATCGCCAGAGTTGTTCGAAGAATAATCAATTATAGCCGAAGATATTCGAGACAAATCTTGTCTTCTCTGCGTGTTCCTCTGACTGCGTTGCAAGGCTGGCAAAGCCACAAAAACCATCAAGAAAATCAGACCAGCAATCGCCAAAACCAACACAACTTCAATAATCGTAAAAGCATTTCTCTTTTTCATAGCACCAAAAAAGGCCCATTGCTGAGCCTTTTCTCTTTATGATGACAATTCGCCAACAAGACCGTAGATCGGGAACAAGATACCACCGACAAGGAGTGCTGCCATACCTGCCATCGCAATCATGAGCACAGGCTCAATCATGTTAGAAATAGCAGTTACGCGCTCATCGAGCTCATCTTCATAAACCTGAGCTGCCTTGCCAAGCATTTCGTCCATCTTACCAGATTGCTCACCAATTGCTGCCATCTGGTGAACCAAAGGCAAAACATATGGTTTATCGGTAAGAGCCGTAGACATTGCTCTACCACCTTTAACTTCATCTGCAGCTTTGTAGATCGAATCCTTAACAATCAAGTTGTTCGTAGAATCACCTGCGATATGCATCGTATCAAGAACAGATACGCCAGTTGCAAGAAGAATCTGCGAAACTCTTGAGAAACGAGACATGTAAAGAATCTGGAATAGATGCTTGAACATCGGCACGTTTAACTTGAAGTTAGCATTAAATCTTTGCCCTGGAATCGTCTTTCTGAACTGAATAAAGAATGCAACCAAAACACCGATAATAATTATGAGTAGCCACCAATAACCAAACATGAAGTCCTTGATGCCTACCATAAACTGCGTTAGGCCTGGCAAATCCTTCTTTAGATCAAGATAGAGTTTTTCGACCTGAGGAACAACCTGCACCATCATGTAAACGAAGACGAGAGCGATTGTTGCCACACAAATTGCAGGATAAGTCAAAGCACCGCGAATCTTACTCATCATCTTGGCATCCTTCTCTTCCTGCGCGGCAATACGGTTCAAGCTCTTATCAAGCGTACCGGAAACTTCACCGGCGCTAATCAAAGAAAGATAAACGTTATTAAATACATCCGTATGCTTACCGAAAGCTACGCTTAAACTACGACCAGCCTCAACATCAGACAAAATTGATTCAATCACAGCACGCATTGGCTTGCTGCTTGTCTGTTCTGCAACTGTACGTAGAGCCTGAGCGATCGGCAAACCCGCGCCTACGAGAGTAGAAAACTGGCGAGTGAAGGTAATACGGTCGTTTGCACGAACACGATCAAGCTTAGATAGAAGACCAGTACCCTCTTCGTGAAGAGTTTCTGGCACATAACCACGATCAACCAAAAGTTTACCGGCAACGCGTTCACTTTCAGCCTGAATATTGCCTTTAATTACCTTACCAGTACTAATCTCTTTAGCACGGTAGCTAAAGCGCTTCATGCTCATCCGCGTGCCAACCTTTCAAATTCTTGCAAATCTACTGCGTATTCGCGAGCGTTGTCGTAAGTAATAACACCCTGCTGAATAAGCTTAACCAAGGTCCTATCCATCGTCTGCATACCTTCGTCTGCACCAGTCTGGATAACTGTATCGAGCTGATGAGTCTTACCTTCGCGAATGATTGAGCGAACGGCTGGGTTTGCAACCATGATTTCTGCCGCTACGACACGACCGCCACCAATTGCTGGAACGAGGCGCTGTGCACAGATTGCCATTAAGATATTGGATAGCTGTGAGCGAACCTGTGGCTGCTGATGTGGTGGGAAGACGTCGATCATACGGTCGATACTCTGAGAAGCAGAGTTTGTATGAAGTGTCGCAAAGACCAAGTGACCTGTTTCTGCGATTGTAATAGCTGCCTGAATGGTTTCAAGGTCGCGCATCTCACCAATCAAGACTACATCAGGGTCTTCGCGGAGTGCGCTACGAAGTGCAGCTGCGAAAGAATAAGTATCATAGTGGACTTCACGCTGAACAACAACACTACGAATCGAATGATGAATAAACTCGATTGGATCCTCGATCGTAATAATATGTGTCGAGCGCTCGCGGTTAATCTTGTCAACAAGACCAGCAAGTGTCGTAGACTTACCAGAACCTGTAGGACCAGTAACCAAAACTAGACCGCGTGGAAAATCTGCAAATGTCGTAACGACATTTGGCATACCCAAATCTTGGATAGACTGAATTTCGTTTGGAATCAAACGGAAAGCTGCTGCAAGATTACCCTTCTCATGGAAGGCGTTTACGCGGAAGCGGCCCATATCACCAAACGAGAAGGAATAGTCGAATTCCTTATCCTTTAGCAAAATCTGCTTCTGCTCTTCTTCGAGCGTAGAAAATACTAAACGCTCGACTGCTTGTTCATCGAGATTTTGATAACCACCAATTGGGCGCAAAGCGCCATCAATCCTTAAAATTGGAGGTAGACCAACCTGCAAATGAAGGTCGGATGCCTTTGTTCTTACACATTCCTCAAGAAGGCTCTCGATGCGAACCTGATCGTTCGGAATGACCGAGCTGCTTGCGCTAGTCGCTGGACTAGGTGCAGCGTTTACCTGCCCACTATTTTCCATAAGTCTATTATACTTATGTTTAAAAGAAAATACAAATAAAAATAACTACCAAAGAACAGGTAGTTATTTTTATTGTATTTTCGCGCTCTAGTTACTTGAGATACTCTTTGAGTTTTTTAGTGTCTTTGTTCTTGCGAAGTTTTGCAAGTGCCTTTGCTTCGATCTGGCGAATACGTTCACGAGTAACCGAGAACTCTGCACCGACTTCTTCCAAAGTATGGCTCTTGCCACCACCAATGCCGAAACGCATCTTAATAATCTTTTGCTCGCGATCGGTCAAAGTAGACAAGATAGATGCAATTTGCTCTTTGAGGAGCTGGTTTGCTGCAGAATCTTCTGGAGAAACACGATCTTCGTCTTCGATAAAATCACCAAGCGAGGAATCATCGTCTTCACCATCACGGCCAACGGAGGCATCAAGCGAAGCAATATCCTGCTTAATCTTCATGACGTACTCAATCTTCTCTGGATCCATGTCCATAGCCTTACCGATTTCTTCGGTGGTTGGTTCACGGTTAAGTTCCTGAGTTAAGCGGCGCTGAGTGCGAAGAACTTTGTTGATCGTTTCAACCATGTGAACAGGAATACGAATCGTACGAGCCTGATCAGCAATAGCGCGCGTAATCGCCTGACGAATCCACCATGTTGCATAGGTAGAAAACTTGAAGCCTTTATCTGGATCGAACTTCTCTACTGCACGCAATAGACCAGTGTTACCTTCCTGAATTAAATCCAAGAAATCCAAGCCACGGCCAGAATAGCGTTTTGCAATCGAAACAACAAGACGCATGTTCGACTCGGCCATTTTATCCTTGGCGCGCTTCTTTTCTTTTTCGTTACCGTTGATAACCTTGTGAGCTAGTTCAAGCTCCTCTTCTTGGCTAAGTAGCGGAATTTTACCAATCTCGCGCAAATAAAGTTTTACAGAATCGTCTGCGACATCGTCATAGTTTACAGAGCTAGCGTCTATTTCAAGACTTTCATCATCCTCTTCTTCGATATCATCAATACTTGGCTCTTCTAGAAAGCCATCATCATAACGCTCTTCGTCGTCCATATTTTCCCTCTTAAATTTTATTTTGTTTTACAAGATTTTTTGTTTATTTAACGCGTTATGTATCTACCTGATTTTGGCAAATATAAAAAATAGCCCAAAAATCAGTACATTCTCGATAAATATAACACAACAAAAAGTAGTATTACAAGCTTTTTCTAAATTATTTCTTAATTAATTTATTCATCTCAAGCATGAGACGTCGCATCTCTTCATCATTGCCATCAGCTTCTGCTTTTTCGATCGCTGCAGACAAGCGTTTTCGCTCCGAGGAAATGAATTCTAGCTGTACCCTCTTAGACAAAGTTTCGACGTCATTCTTGCGTTCTTCGGAAGAATGCTTAGCAAATTCTTGTTCAAAGATTAACTCTAGTTCGTCGTCCGAAACGCCATCGATCACCAAATCTTCGTCAACTTCAACTCCGCCAAACTTCGCCAAAGCTGCTAGATATTTTTGCGCCCTACTTGGACCAGTATTCATACTCTTGCTAAGATCCGCGCTAGGCTTCTTGAGCTTCTTCTTCGGTAGCTCAATTTTCTGTTCACGGAACGCTTCAAGCGAAATACCAAGTCTTTCGGAAACGATTCTTTCATATTTCTCTCTAAGCACAGTGTCTTTTTCGTCGAGCTGAGAGATTAGACGCTTTGCTTCTGTGCAGTATTCCTGGAAGCCCTTCTCTGTCTTGAGATCATACTTTGCTTGGTATTTTTCAAGTAACCATTCAAGCGCCGGCCTACAATCTCTAACTGCCTGATGCCAGTATTCCGGATTCTTCTGGATCAATTCATCTGCATCCTTACACCCATGGTAATCATCGACAACAGATAGATAAATGCCAAACTTAGACGCCATCTGCACTGCTCTTTCCGCTGCTCGAACGCCAGCTTCGTCGCCATCGTAAGCGAGACGAATATCGTTCGTCATGCGCGAGAAACTCTTTAGGTGATTCTCGGTCATTGCCGTACCAGCAGTTGCTACCGCTTCGCAAACCCCAGCCTGATGCGAAGAAATAACGTCCATGTTACCTTCTACAACCACAACAAATTCTGAACGACGAATTGAATCTTTAGCCTGGCTAAGACCAAAGATATGGCGACCCTTGTTATACAAAACGGTTTCTGGAGTATTCAAATATTTTGGCGAATTCTTATCGTTCGTCAAAATCCTGGCCGTAAAACCAATAATCCTGCCGCCAACATCCATCAACGGAATTGTCATTCTGCCCTTGAATAAATCACCGCCAAAACGATTTAGAAGGCCAGCATCTTCCATCTCTTTCTTTGTAAAACCACGCTTCGTCAAAAAGTCTACGAGAGCCCTGCCAGAGCTTGGCGCATAACCAACACGAAAATTCTCGACGGTCTTTTTGTTCATATTGCGCTTATAGAAAACGTATTCACAAACCGCCTTATTTTTCGTTAGGCAGAACTGGTAATACTTGGTCGCAAGCTCCAAAGCTTCATAAAGCCTCTCTTTATGCTTCGCAAAAGCTTTATCCCCTCCAGAATAACGCTTTAACTCAACGCCAGCCTGCTCCGCCAACTTTTCAAGAGCTTCACGAAAAGTAAGACCTTCCATCTCCATAATAAAGGCAAAGATATCACCGCCCTTGTTGCTCGAAAAATCATGCCAGATGCCCTTCTCTGGCGAAACCATAAAACTCGGCGTTCTATCCGTTCCCCACGGCGAATGCCCCTTAAGACTACGCCCAGCACGCTTCAACTCAATATATTGCCCGATAACATCTTCGACGGGCAAACGTGCACGAATCTCTTCTTTGGCGTCCTCCATAAGTTAATTATACCCTAAAAGATTGGTTTGTGTCGGGGTTACTCTGAGAAGCAGCACTATTTAATCATATGCGATTGATTGTTTGCATTTTATGGAATCTTTTTAGAAGATTACGAGGTTACGACCGAGTACAAGATGCGAAGTACCCGTAACGACGGGATACTTCGCATCGGCTTCTAAAAAGATTTCAGAAAATGCTTAATCAACTCGCATATGTTAAAATGTATTTATGGACAACAAAGCTTATCTTGACCAAATCGCAACTAAGGGTCAACAACAGAAGAGTATTTCTTCTTTTATCTCGCCAGCTATTATCAAGCTACTTCTTGGCGCAGTTATTCTTATCGTTTTGATCGTTGTATTAACAGCCGTCATTAACTCTTCAAACAAAGGCCGTTACGATAGTTACTCTGAGCTATATTTGAGACTTTCTCAGCTCACCGCCGAAGATGGCCCTATTGATTCTAATCAAGAGAAACTTCGATCTTCAAAACTCCGCTCCAACACCGCCAACTTCATGACAATCGAAAACAGCTTCCTACAAAAATACAGTAGCATGGCTTCACAAGTTGGCTTTAGTACGGTTCCAAACAGCAAGGTTTCGAGCGCAGTTAGCTCAGATATAGGTTCTTATACAGCCAGCCTCGACGATGCATATATGAACGGTCACCTTGATCATACCTTCGCATCCGAGACAAACTACCAGGTTGCAATTCTAATTCAGCTTGAAACCACCGTTTACAACGATACGGACAACACAACCTTGAAGGATCTTCTAAGCGCAAATCTAGAGAACCTCAAGAACTACCAAGCAATCTACAAAGAATACATCAATAACAACGAATAGTTGCAAACAAAAAATATCCCCCGAAAGGGATATTTTTTTATTCACTTACTTTTTCGTATGCGTGACGGACTAAATCTAAAATTTCATCCGATTCGAGCTGGCCGCTACAAATAATTTCGATACCATTGCGCCCAAGCGCCTTGCTCTCCATTACGCTTTCATACTTCTCTTGCAAATTCTTGCTAAGCTTCAAATCGCAACGAGTTTCAATACGAAGCGGCTTTGTATCATTGTGAATGACAAGCATAATCTTGTCATTCTTTTTGAAAATCGTAAATGTCTTACGCTCGTCTTTGCGCTCTTCGCTAGAAATATCTTCAAAACGTTCCAAGTATTCTAAAATGTCTTTTTCGGAAATCATTATTTCTTAATCCTTTCTAGATAAGCTTTTAGTTCTTCGATACTTCCGCGAATATCATCAAGCGCGCGATGATTCTCTGCCTTTGTAACATGCATATCCAGTGCATTCTCGAAATAAATCTTCCAGGCGCTCACATCAAGCATCCTATAATGAAGCTTTTCGTTTAGCTCTGGCCATTCATGCTCAATAAACTTCTGATCTTGATGAATTGAATTACCAGCAAGATAAACCGTCTTACCAAAGTTTCTATCTACAAACTCCAAGAGTTCTTGCTCGATAACCTTTGCCGGCTTACCATCTTTGTTCTGAGAAACCAAGCTATCATAGGAAGCCTTATTTCTCTCCCAAAACTCGCCAACCATTCTTTCCTGGATTAGCTTGTCGCTAACTTTTACAATACCTGTATAAGTTTCAAACTCATTAAAATCCCAGTCAGTAGCAATCGCCGCGACTTCCATAATGCGATCTTTGACCGGCGACAAACCGGTCATTTCAAGATCAACCCAGAGTAATGTAGCTTTTTTCTTGGACATTATTTCTTGATATCAAGCTTCAAAAGTTTAATAACAAAGTAGACACAGAATGCAAGTACGATAAAGTTAATAAGATCGTTTGCAAATTCACCATATTTTAGAACTGCAACCTCGCCAGCTGGAGTTGTGCCCATGTTTAGTTCTAGACCTTTAAGACCATCTGCGGAGCCAAGCAAGAAGCCTAGTGGTGGCATAATAACATTGTTAATCAAAGAGTTA
>JAUMYE010000054.1 GCA_030528815.1 Candidatus Saccharimonadota bacterium
CATTCGTTCCACAGGTCGAAGCTCCGGCTGCTCCACAAGCACCAATTGCAGAGTTTGCGCCACAAGCTCCAGCTATGCCAGAAATGCCACAGGCCCCAGCAATGCCTGAAGCACCAGCTGCGCCTGCAACGACTCAAATGCCAGCAGCCCCTGAAGCTCCAGTAGCTCCAGCACCAGAGACGCCAGCAGCGCCGGCTGCTCCACAAGATGATTTAGTAGTTCCTCCAGCAGGAGCCGCTCCAGTAGTCGATACAACTCAGATTATTCCGAGTGCTCCTCAGGATTTAGCCCAAGCTCCACAGACAGCAGCTCCAGCTATTAATCCTCAGGCTACAAACCAGGTACAATTCGAAGAACCAAAGCCTCAGGCTCCAGCTCAGCCAACAGGCGGCGAACGCGTAATTCAACCAATTGGTAACACTAACTTTGCCGAAGCTCGCGAGCAGATGGCAAAACAAATGGAGCAATTGCTCAGTGACGATCAGGGGGCGTCACAAGAAAACCCTTTTAACGCGCCGACTCCGCCACCACTTGATTTCACTGCGGAGCCGGAAAACAAAACAGAAAAAGAATCTAAGCCAGAAAGCAAAGAAAATTTTTCTGATGTTTCCAAAAAGCAAGACTCCGAGGATACTTTCCTTAGCTCCATCGAAGATGGTCCTGTAGATTTTTCGATTCCTCCAAAAGATGAGTCTGGCAATAATGACTCTTCTAGGAACGAATCCGAAGAAGCTCAGGTTAAAGCTTTTGAACAATCTCAGGTTACCGAAGCCGAAAAGAAGATGGGCCTTGATTTTGATAACGATTCTCTCGAACAGGATTCGGACGACGATTTTACGACCGATAAACAAGAGGAAGAAGTTGTTGAGCCTATCATGCCAGGTTATGTTAATGATTTAACTGAACAACTAAGCGAAGATGATGGCAATATTGAAGCCGAGGTCGTTAACCCATTAGCCGCAGAAATGGCACGCGAACTTGCAGACGATCCTATAACCGCCGAGGCAGCAAGACTTCGCGAACAAGGCGGACCAGACAAAGCCGAAGAAGGCCCAGAAGGCACTATTTTGGATGAAGCAGACGACCAGTTGCCAGATTTCTTGAAGACCGACACACGCTCGCTTGGTATTAATATGCAGAACTTCGACCAAGAACCTTCAGAAGAAGAATCTGCCGAAGGCGAAGAAGGCTCCGAGAACTAGCTTTATTATCTGTTATCTTTCAGGTTATAATAGATTGCGATTATGAGCGAAGACAAAGTAAGACTCAATAAATATCTGAGTACTAATTTTGGCATCTCGCGCCGCGAGGCAGACGAGCTTATTTCTGCTGGCAAAGTTCTCGTAAATAAGAAGCCAGCCGAGCTCGGTGCACGCGTCGGCGATAATGACGAAGTTTCTATTGCTGGCAAGAATATCCAGAAAGAAGAACTTCGCTACTTTGCCTTGAATAAGCCTACTGGATATGTTTGTAGCAAGAAACGCCAGGGCGATACGCCTACGATTTATGAACTACTGCCAAAAGAGCTTCAGAATCTAAAGAATGTAGGCAGACTAGATAAAGATTCATCTGGCATTTTACTTCTCACCAATGATGGAGATTTTGCCTTCGAAATGACACATCCAAAGTTTCATAAGACGAAGGTTTACGAAGTAGAGATTGATAGAGATTTGGCGCCGCTACATCAGCAGATGATTTCGGATTTTGGTGTAACCCTAGCAGACGGCAAGAGCCAGCTTGGACTAGAAAAGCTAGATACTGACGACAAGCGCAAAAAATGGCGCGTCACAATGAGTGAAGGACGCAACAGACAGATTCGCCGCACCTTCGATGCGTTAGGATACAAAGTAGTAAAACTACATCGCGTTAGCTTCGGAATCTATTCGCTATCCGGCCTAAAGCCTGGAGAATATGTAGAATTCAAAAAGCCTAGATAAAAAATATAGACCCTGATTTGGGCCTATATTTTTTATTTTCTAAGTAATCTTGCAAGCTTGGCTTTAATACTACGGTCGTCACCTGTTCCAATAAGAGTGTCAATACCAACCCTTAGGAGACCCATAGCAGTTACGAAAGTATGATCTAGTTTACGATCGGTCGTATTTTCTACGCCCTCAATTTCGTCAGGGTCAATTAGACTAATGACCGGACGGCGAGAGAACGGCAAACCTTTATACCAATCGCCAGTAGCGAGCGTTTCTGGAATCTCTGCGAGGCTTGCGCCACCACCACAGAGGAAAATCTGGTTCGGCAAAGTTTCGAGCTGATCAAATTCTTCGATAGCGAGTTCGACGCCAGCCTGCCAGACATCAAGGTTTCTTGCGATGGCTTTATCGAACTTTTGACGAAGCTCTGGGCTCATCTTTGGACTGTCGCTTAGGAGCTTGATCTTCTCTGCTTCAGCAAAGCTTACACCAAGGCGCTCAGCGATTTGATGCGTAAAGCTGCGACCACCAATGCTAAACATCTTCGTACCTTCAACACCACCATCTTCAACAATAGCGATATCTGTTGTGCCACCACCAATATCCATCACGATACCGGAGAAGCTAGATTCCAGATCGTTACCAAGACAAGCGCGGCAAACTGCGAATGGCTCAACGGCCACGGTTACTAGATCGAGCTGAAGCTCATCGCAAACGCGTTCAATAGCAGAAATATGAACTAGGGGCGCGAAAGCGGTATAGATCTGAACGATAACTTCCTTACCCTTGAAACCGATAGGATTAGAAACTTTATAGCCATCAATACGAAGCGAGACGAGGGCGGAGTTAATTAGGCGGACTTCGACATCTGGATTATTGGTTTCGATTGCGACTTCGCGGCGAGCCTTTTCGCCAGCACGCTTTTGAACCATGTCGATAATGTCCGCCATCTCATCTTCGGTAATTGGGCGGTCTGCTTCTGGGCGGCGGTATTTGATCGAGGCAGTATTACCCTTGATAAGCTCGCCAGCAATGCCAACGATAACTTCTTTGGCACGAACCTCAGCCATTTCCTCGGCTTTAACAAGGGCCTCTTCGCAAGTTTTAGCGACGCCTGCGATGTCTGCGATAGCACCTGCAAACATATTGGTTGGAGCTTCGTGAGCTTTACCAACACCTACGATTTTGAGAGTGCCACGAGTTTTCTTTGCGATAAGAGCTTTGACGTATTCCGTACCGATATCTAAGGCTAGGAGATAATCGTCAGAGTTTTTGGAATAATTAGCGCGGCGCACATCCGTGGAGCTATTCTCGAGCTCGCTCGGTTCACCACGAAAGACTTTTGAAGCTTTAGATATAATGCTCATGTTAGGTATATTATAACACTTTTGATAGCGTTCTTGGATAGGACTAATCAATCTACCCCATATAAGTATTATGCTTCCGCTTGTAAAGAAAATTTGTAGCAATATATAATCCACGCACGGGACTGAGGTTTGCCCCGTTATTCAAGTAATTGAGCCTGACAGTTATACTCGCACGGGCTTAATGAAAAGTATTCTAGGCTCTACTAGAGTCCGTGAGAAAGGTTATGGCTATGACAATCTGCCTGAAATGGTGGAGAGTGGAAGTTAAACTCGGTATCCGAGTGACGAAGAATAAAAAGAACCAACGCCGTTAGGCGAAGGTTCTAAACCCTTTACAAAGAGCGTAGTTCCTAGAGCTGCGCTCTGTATACTTTTATTATAGCACGCCACTAGAATTAGTAAGTTTCATGGCCTGCCCTGAAGCTAAAAACCAGCCTTAGCCGGCTGATTTTTAAGGAAGCAATACTAATTACTGAAGACACCAAAACATAGCCATTATTATCGTCATTCTTTTATCCGACAAGCGAAGAAGGCGTTATTCTTAATGACTCTGCAAAATCACTATCATTAATTGTATCGTGTTCACTTATTAGCGCGTGCCTTGCAGCATTATCACAAATAAGTCGAATATCAACAGAGGCATAGCCTTTCGTTTCATTAGCTAATTTTTCATAATTTATGCTGCTTACCGGGCGACCTTTAAGATACATCTTAAATAATTCAAGGCGCGCCTCGTAATCTGGCGGGCCAACATACACATGATAATCCATGCGTCCCGGACGAACTATGGCAGGATCTAGTAATTGCGGCCTGTTAGTAGCGGCGATTATTAATATTTTATCCTTAGCAGCGTTATTAAATTGGAGCAATAACTCGTTTATCTCTTCTTGTTTATGAGACGAAGACGAACTAGATACGTCTCCTCTGTTCGGAGCCAAGCCATCAATCTCGTCAATAAACAGTACCGTAGGCGCCTGACTGCGAGCTTTATCAAATGTTTCTCGTATAAGCTGAGTCGTACCATGCAGATAGCTTGATGCTATATCAGAATGTTTGAGCTCTATAAAATTATACCCAAGCTCTTCTGCAAGTTTTTGAACTATAAATGTTTTTCCGCACCCTGGAGGCCCATACAAAAGAATACCATTCGGCACACTTACCTTAAATCTTCTGTATTTTTCAGGATTCCTAAATGGCTTCACGACGTCTTCGATTAAGACATTCTTAAGCTCGAACATCCCAGCCACAGCATCGAGACCGACGGGTGACACCGAATCGTCTAGTAGCTTTTCAAGTTTGTGTCTATTGTATACCTGCGAAACAACACATTTAAGTTTCTTTCCATCAACAGAAACCTCAGAGACATTTTCATCTCTAATAATCCTAGAAGGGTCAAGAATAAGATAAAGATATTTATTATTCGTAAGCTTATATATTTCAGCACTAGGTTCTCGAGCTATTCTATAATCTATTTCACAGTTATCATCTATTCTATATCCATGATATAGAATAGGACGAGTCACTTCTTCCATTAGTTTCTCCTATTATTTACTACCACAAGCGCCAGAACTAAATAGAGCATAAAGTATTAGGCCCATTATAAAATAAAAGAGTATCGACCCAAGCACACCGCCAGCACTGCCGCCGCTACTCCTACCAACACTACTACTATAGCCCATACTTTTGCGTAACTCGATAAGCCTTATTGCTTCCTCGGTCTTATTCTTCATATTCTGAAGCAATTCAATACTACCATCATCTATATCCGAATAGGTCAGCATGAAGTTTATCTTCCGCAAGGCGTCAGCGAATTGTCCTTTTTCAGCACAAGATTTAACGTAATTAAAATCACTCTCATGCCTTTTTAGGAACAGCGTTGTTTTTAAGTCGTTTAGATTCTTCTCGATTTGCTTCTCGTTTACAGAACCAGAAGGCGCAATATTATATGCGAGAGTCAGAAATTCATTAACAGCCAAAACGCAGCCTTCTACATTAGTAATAGAATCTTGATTAATTAAAAAACAACAAAGGCGATTAATGGTTTCGGTGCATCTATTTCTTAGCGTTTTAATATCGCTCCTATCCCAAACCTTTCCACCCAAATCCTGAATGGAGCCCGCTTCGCTATCTATCGCCTCGCGAAGATTAGTAATTCGCGAATAGAAACTCTCGTCTAACGCGCCCCCAGATTCAAGCTCCTTGAGCCAATCCCCCGTTTTCTTTATTGATTCCTCCAACTCATCTTTGAGCGGCTTAACAACATCAGTCTCATACCTAGTACCACGACTGCCGGTTCGCTCTTCGAGAATCATCAATGAGTCTTCATCGCTACCAAATTCACAAATGCGCCCCGAAAAATAATCAGTTATTATATCTTTGGCTTTTCTTCTAAAACGATCAAAAACAGCCTCATCTGTATCTGGTTTTCTGATTCGATATATCTTTTCAAAAGTTCGCCATTGCTCATCGGAGCCAATCAACGACAACCAATCCTTCAAAGCATTGGAAAGCCATTTTTTTGCTTTTGTTTCGTTATAAAGAATCGATTCCGCTATAGCCTTATTACGCAATGCTATATAGTCGTTTGGGTTTGAGCGGAGTCTTTCTTGCCACTTTTCTATCGCTCCACGCCAATCACCTTGGCGACAATGAGTAATCGCCAAATTGTCGGTCCTGCTATGATTGTCGAACCAAAAGAATACATCCTCTAACTGATCCGCATCATCCAAAAGCCTCTTTCTTGCCATAGATACTATAGCTTTCGTTCTTCTTTGGGACGAAAAGCTAAAGTCCGTGCCATAGCTTGGAACTTCATCGATTGCTAGTATTTTTTCAATCTCTCGGCCGCGACGATCTATATCCTTCTCGTCTGCATCAGTCTCGAGACCGATAATATGATAGGAATTATCGAGAAAGAGATCTCTTGCCATTATCTAGTAATCCCCGCCTGTATTTCACTAATAGATCCACGCTCATCCTCTGGCAACATCCTAACAAGCTCAACACAGGAAGAACGTAGCCCTTCAAGATTTCGATTATTGACAGCATTCTCAGCATCTCTCAACAGTTCACCGGCGCGCATAGGATTACTATACGAAGTAGTTGGCATAGCCTTTAACTGGTAGTACATAGTAATCCAGAATGTTGGACTTGCCGACAAAATCCTAATATCTATTTTCGAAAGTTCACCAGTCAAGTACTCCAGCTCGCCCATATTATTATCTTTTTCCGCCCTAGCGCCTTGGCGCTTCAAATCTTCTAGATCATCTTCGATCTCAGAAGCAGTAGAAGCATCTTCGCTCTTAAGCGCCTTTAGCTTTTCTTCTACATCGGACAGCTTCTCGTTATATCTACGAAGCGAGCCCTCTTTCTTTGACTCACTCGACAGTTCACTAATGCGATTTCTAATTCTATCTACTTCATTAGATACCTTCTGACGATTGTCAGTATCGTCGCGCTCCCGAATATCACGCTCGGCCTCACGGAGTTCTTTCTTGATTTCATCCTTATCTGATTCCGAAATATTCAAATCGTCTACGCGCTTTCGTTCTTCTTTTATACTTTGCTCAACCTCTTTGCCTGTAACTTTTTCCGTATAA
>JAUMYE010000055.1 GCA_030528815.1 Candidatus Saccharimonadota bacterium
AGCCATATTAAAGAGAATTGCCAAGATGAATGGAAAAATCAGAGTCCAAAACATCATCGCCCTGCTCTTTAATAAGGTGCGAAATGCATATTTAAAACTATGCCAAAACATTAGTCGCGAAGCTCCTTGCCAGTCAGTTCTAGGAACACATCGTTCAAAGTTGGGCGCTCTGCAAAAATCTTGCTGTACTGAATCTTATTATCTTTGAGATAGTCCACCATGTCCGCCAAGTTATTCTTACCCTTATTAAAGACGACTTTCATAACGCCATTATCGTAAGAAACTTCACTGACATTCTTGATCGATTCAAAACCGCTTAGCTGGCTTGGAGATAGTTCAGGAACTTCAATCGTAACCTTCTCTTCTATCTTTGTAAGAGCCTTAAGCTCATCATTCGTGCCACTCGCAATAATCTGGCCTTTGTCCAAGATAATTACGCGATCACAAAGAATCTCGACTTCTTCCATATAATGAGTTGTATAGATAATCGTTGCGCCGCTATCACGAAGCTTCTTGATACCTTCAAGAATATTGTTACGACTCTGCGGATCAACTGCCACGGTCGGCTCGTCTAGGAATATTAGCTTTGGCTTATGCGCGATGCCACAGGCAATATTAAGACGCCTGAGCAAACCACCAGATAGCTGCTTTGGATACTGATTCTTATTCTCTGTAAGACCAACTAATTCCAAAGCATCTTCGACATATTCAGCGCGAACCGTTTTGTCCTGAATATAAAGACCACAGAAATAATCGATATTTCCATAGACTGTTAGCTCGTCAAATACAGCCACATCCTGAAAAACAACGCCGATCTTAGACTTAATATCATATGCTGACGGAGACATTTCTTTACCAAAGATTTTAATCTCGCCCTCATTGTATTTTAGAAGCGCCAAAATACAATTCATCGTAGTAGTCTTACCAGAGCCATTTGGCCCAAGGAGACCCAAAATTTCACCCTCTTTCACTTCGAAGCTCAAGTCGTCGACCGCTTTATGAGACTTGTAGCTCTTGGAAAGATGCTTTACTTCAATCACATTTTTCATCTATCTTTTTATTATAACGCACTAAAAATGAACAAGAAAAAATGCCCGGATGGGCAATCCTAAACACAAAAAATGGTGATCACGGTGGGAAATCGGTTTTGCAAGCAAAACCTCCCTCAGGACGTCGCCTCGGAAAATCCGAAATATTACATATTTCTCAGTTTTCTCTCGGCTCCTACTTCGGACGAACCCAATCGTGGGGTCTCATCCCAACCATATAACCATTTTTTTTTGGACAAAAAATTCAAAAAAATATTTTTATTAAAAACAACAAAAAAGTCCCTTTCGGGCTTTTCTTCATCATTGTGGTGATCACGGCGGGAGTCGAACCCACGATTGCCAGGATGAAAACCTGGAGTCCTAACCACTAGACGACGTGACCACTTAGGTATGCGTTTATTATAACACAGCTATCACCCTCAGGCAAGCCTATTTTGAAAACGCTATTTCTTCCCTACTTTGCTTCGGCTAAAACAATCTCGGCTAGCTGCTTAGCAGCATCATTCTTGGCAAACTTACCAAGATTCTTGCTATATTCCGCCCTCTTCTTTTCATCACCAAGAAGTGAATTAATCGCAGCAAGCAACTTCTTCTCATCAACGCCTTCTTCCGCATCAGAAACAAGCATCGCTGCCCTACTCTTTTCGTAATTCTCTGCATTCTTTACCTGATGGAAGCCTGGCAACTTATGGTTTGGCACCAAAACAACCGCCTTCTCCATACTAGCAAGCTCGCTCAAAGTTGAAGCGCCTGCCCTACTCACGACAACATCCGCTGCGCCAAAGAACTTCACAATCTCGTTCGTAAAGCTAAGTAGCTGAAAATTCTTGTTCTCTAGAAGCTCACTATTTTCTTTCTTCAAAGTCTCATAATCTGTCTGACCGGAAATGAGCGCCACGCATGATTCTTTCAAAAGCTCCGGCAAAATCTTTACCACAGCTTCGTTAATATGCCTTGCGCCTAAACTACCACCAGTTACAACAACAAGCTTCTTACTAGAATCAAAACCGAGCTCTTCCTTTAGCTTATTTTGCTCTGTCTTAGAAACGGGAACAAAATCACTAGAAATCGGAATACCAGTCCAAACAGCCCTGCCCTCTGGATATTTGTAAAAATCTAGCGGCATGCCAGTCGCAATCTTTACGGCATGCCTAGCTAAGATCCTGTTCGTTAGGCCTGGCGCTGCATCGCTATCATGAATTACATAAGGAATTTTTAGCCATTTTGCCGCAATGCCTACCGGCAAGCAAACATAGCCACCCTTCAAGAAAATCACATTCGGCCTAGAGAACAGCAAGCGGAAGAAACTTTGTAAAACGCCAATAATCAACTTAAAGCCATCAAAAATATTGCTTAGAACCATTCCAAAATGCTGTATATAGTCCCAGAAACCAAAATTCGTATATCTACGCAGTTTTCCAGAACACAAGCGTTTTACGGGCATTTGGAGGCCTTTGGAAGCAACTGCTTCTTTAGCATTCTTGTAGTACTTTGAATCAGTCCAAAAAACAAGCTTTGCATTAGCCTGCTTTTTTAGTATTTCACTAGCGACGGCTACGACCGGCGTTACGTGGCCGCCACTGCCCCCGCCTACTACTAGAATTTTCATCAACTATTTCCCTTTTTGTCCAACTTGAAATTTGCAATACAATGCCGAGGACGAAAGCTACGAAAAGCATACTCGTACCACCGTAGCTAAGGAATGGCAATGTAATACCTTTGACTGGAATTAGCCCAATCATACCCCCTACGTTAATTATAACATGAGCAAAAATCCAAGCTATCACCCCTATTACAAAGAGCGCTCTTTCCGCCTGTTCAGTATGGCGCGAAACGCTCACCATCTTAATTAACATGCCTAGGAATAGCAAAAGCACACCAATCGTTCCAACAAAGCCCATAACCTCACCAATGATCGAGAAGATTGAGTCGCTCAAAGCTTCTGGCAAATAACCCGTCGACTGAATACTGTTACCCATACCAACACCAAGGAAACCACCAGTACCAAGCGAAATCAAAGAATTCTCTACGTGATAGCTATCACCAAAGCTTGCTAGACGCGCAATACGGTGTGGCGAGAACACAATAAGAAGTAGCGCCAAAACACCCACGCCAGCCAAAGCTATCCCCATAGATTTAAGACTTGCTCCACCGCAAAAGATCATTAATGCCACCATAAAGAAAATCACAACCGTGCTACCAAAGTCCTTCAAACCCACAGCAACCAAGAGCGCCGTCAAGCCAACAATCGTCGCAACCGGAATCCAGAAGTTTCTCGTATCAAGTTCGCCTTCTGCCTTCCTAGCCTTAACCAGCCATGCAACATAAAACAGTACGCCAACTTTTACAATCTCTACCGGCTGCATGCCGACACCTAGCCCAGGAATATGAAATGACCTACAAGCGCCTTCATCGCAAGTAACAATACCTGAAGCACCGATCTTACCAAGCACCCAAACCAAAGCACACAAAGCAAAGCCAACGCCAAGAATCTTAAAACTAATCTTCTCTAGCTTTGCGTACGGCAAGAAATAACCAATAACCATTGCAATTACAGCAAGAACTACCGCAAAAGCATGGTGCACAAAGAAATAGCTCTCAGAGAAGTTGCTACCACTCTGGCTATTTTCGAACTGCGCGACGCGAGGTCCAACTGAAAAAATCACCAAAAGGCCAAGCACCATCAAAACGATGGTGAAAATCGCAATTAGATAATCCACCCTATGCTTGCGCATTAGCCGATCATCCCGCCGCTCATTGCCAAGAAGACGCCAAGCATTGCAAGAACACCACCAATAATCCAGAAGCGCATCACAACCTTACTCTCTTCCCAGCCCTTAGCCTGAAGATGATGATGGAATGGCGCAGAAATGAATATCTTACGATGGAAGAATTTCTTAGAAAGAATCTGAATCAAAGAGCTACCAGCCTCGGCCACAAAAATGCCACCAATAACTGGAAGTAGCAAGAAGCAGTTTGTCATCATTGATACTGCGCCTAGACCTGCACCAAGCGCAAAGGAGCCAGTATCGCCCATCATAAAGCGGGCTGGATGAATATTAAACCAAGTATAAGCTAGGAGCGAACCCATAACTACAAAACAGAAACCAGCCAAATACCACTGTTCCTGAGCAAGCGCAATTACACCATACGCACCATAGGCCATCATCGAAAGACCACCAGCAAGGCCATCGAGACCATCAGAAATGTTTACCGCGTTACCCGTTGCAACCACTGCAAAGGCAAACAAAATAATCATTGGAATCGTGCCAATTTCTAGCGCGCCAACAAACGGGATCTCAATCGAGGTCCAGCCAAGTTTTACGGCAAAGAACCAACCAAGCGCAGCGCCAAGAACGGAGATCATGGCAAACTTTACCGGCGCACGAAGACCAGCTACGGCGCTCTGCCCTGTTAGGTTCAAAACATCATCAATAAAGCCAATCAAACCACCGCCAATAAACGCAGCGAGCGGAAGCCAAGTCTGACCACGAACCAAACAGCGACAAACAAGAACCGTAACAGGAACAGCAACAAGCATGATTACGCCAGCCATTGTTGGAAAATGTCTCTTAATTTTGTCAGCATGGAGCTTGTTCATGACGGACAATTTTTCGCCAGTCACAGCAACAGATTTTTGCTTCTTCCAAAGTTTGTGTTTGTAGGCAAAATTTGTATAGATTGGCGTTAAGAAAATCGAAAGTAAAAAGGCGCCGAGCGAAAGCATCAATTCATAGCCTAAACTCTGATTAATTTCGTTTAACATAATCCCTTTCCTAAGCGCCTGGCGCTATTCTTAAATATTCTATCATATAATTACTGAGCTGCGTGAAGACATCTGCCGCCTCATAACCCCATAGAAATGTCTCGCCATCAAGCCTTACAAGAATCGAGTATTCCGGCAAAGAACCTTCCTTGGAAGACATACCAAAACCCGCAATACCTACGATAGTTTTATCCGAAGTATAAGTGCCGTCGTCGTTCAAAGTTTCACCCGTACCAGTCTTTGCGCCAATAATATAACCGGCCGGATCGTTGTCACCACCATTATAACTACGAACTTCCTGGAGCATTCTGCGCATCGTTGCACTCGTCTCCGCGCTTACTGCCTGATGATCTGCGCCCTTTAGTTCGTTCGGTACATATTGACCATTCTGCATCGTACCTGCAATAATCGTCGGCTTATAATAAGTACCACCATTAACCACCGAGGAGAAACCTGCGAGCACCTGAATCATCGTAATATTCATACCCTGACCAAAGCTCATATTCGAATAACGCACCGCGTTACCTTCTGCGTCATCTGGACTAATAATTACGCCGTCCGCCTCGTAAAGGCCCGAACCGGTATTCTTGCCTAGTGAATAGTGATTAGTTAAATAGTCATAAATTGTCGAGCGCGCCTGGTAAGAAATCGTGCCGTCGCTACCTAGCCTACGCACCACTTCAACTGTACCAGTATTCAAAGAATAATCTAGCGCCGTCTGGAAGGTAATCGTGCCAAGATGCGCCATACTACCAAGAGCGTTCTGAATAGTAATATCATCAACGTCGGTATGACCAGTATTCACATAAGTATCCTCTGGGCTAATAACACCTTCGTTGATTGCTGTCGCATAAGTAAATGTCTTGCAAATCGAAGCTGGCTCATAAGGCGAATCAGCCGGAATATTTCTAAAGACGTTGCCATCAGTTACCTTATAGTAAAATTCTGGATTAAAGCTCGGATAAGTGGCCATCGAATAAATCTGGCCATTCTGTGGATTCATTATAACAACGCTTGCGTTCTTGATCTTACCTTCGTAAGTATCATAGATACGCTTCAGAGCTTTCTCGCTCTCGCGCTGAACATTTTCGTCAAGCGTCAATACTATCGTTTCGCCGTCCTGTGCAGGAATTTCGACATTCTCATCGCCAAGAGACAATGGAATCTCGTTAACATCTGTAACCGTCTTAAGAAGCCCGTTCTTACCGGATAGACGATCATTTTGTGCACCTTCGAGACCAGAGCCTACGCCCTCAGCATTCACAAAACCAAGCACCTGCGCTGCCATCTCGCCACGCGGATAGACACGCTTGGAAGTTTCCTTCTGTCCTACACCCTGAATATTTGCTTTCTTTACCGCTGCGACGGTATCATAATCAACGCCTTTCGCGACCTCAACATACATATTAGTAAGGTCTTTCCAGACGTCATCCCAGCTCACAATAAGCTTATCGCCGAGAATTTCGGTAAGCTTTGCTTGGGCTTTATCACGGTTTATAACATAACTTGGATCTACGAAAATCGTCCAAGTTCTTTCATTAAGAACAGCAGGCACGACTTCATTTTCGCCACTCTTCATATAGATCTCGCCACGCTTCGCAAGTAGCTCATATTGCTTTACGCGTACGCTATTAGCAGCCGAAACATATTCATCGTGTTTAACTAGTTGCACATAAAAAAGTCTTGCACCAAAAACAACAAAAACAAGACTTAAAAGAAAATAAACAAAACGGTAGCGCTTGCCAACCATAAGAATATTATACGATATTTATCGCTCAACAAAAGCCGCACTATTTGCATCGACCATTGTTGATGCAACGCTATTAGAATCCGCATCTGATGCCGCTGCAGTAATCTTCGCATTCTCTACTGCAAGTGCATCTCTTTGAGCTTCTAGCTCAGTTATTTCACTATTTACTTTAGCAACTTCCAAGTCATAATCTGTGACTTTAGAACTTTGCGAAACAAACATCAAGCCGATTAGTAATACAACCGCAGTC
>JAUMYE010000107.1 GCA_030528815.1 Candidatus Saccharimonadota bacterium
TTCTTCGCTAGATCTTTGCCAAGATAGCGAAAATGCCAAGCCTCATAGCTATAGCGCGTAATGTTTTCTTTGTCTTTTGGATAGCGCAAGATAAAGCCATAATCTGCCGCATGTTCGACGACCCAGTTAAACTCCTTAGAATGTTCAAAAACGGCGCTATGTTTTGATTTGATATCTAACGCTAGGCCTGTATGATGCTCCGAGAAACCAGGAGTTGCGACATGAGATTTACAATAATCGTCCCCGTAAGTCCTGCACTGGTTGTCCATAATGGCTTCCTGCTCCGAGACGCTTCTGTATGCAGAATTAATTTCGATTTCTAGGCCTTCTGATCTTGCCGCAGACTGCATTTCTGTGAACGCCTCATATGCTTCCTTGTTTAGATAAAAGCCATTTCCTGCATCGACTAAATCTTTCGGTTCGAAATCTTTGCTAACGGAAAAATTCTTATTTACGAGCATATCTACAGAAAACTCGGTGTTCTCGTAATCTGTCTCGTATTCTCCTAAATCTAGATTAAGCGAAACATCTAAAACTGTTTGTTCGTAGTCTTTGCCAGTTTTTTCTTTGTAGGCTACATATCTATCTAAATCTCTAAGCTTCGCGTAGTCTACGGAGTAGTATTTTTGTAATTCGGCAAAATAATCCCGCTCGGAAAGTTTGACGATATCTTCATGCTCGAAACGTTTAAAAATAAGATTTATATCATCAGTGGAATAGTTTTTGTCCAGAAAAGTATTAGTAAGTACTAGGAAATCTTCGGAATCGACATAACTAATCCGAGTGTAATTATCTATATACTCTGTCTTGTAGTTGATCTGCAAAAGAATATGATTTAGAGTTTCGTTATAGCCAATCTCGGTAAACTTCTCATAGTAGTCATTAGTAAGAATGTAATCGGCGACCTCTCGGCTGTAGCCTAGCTCTACTAGCTCGTTCCTTTTGGCACATTTTATCCCGAAAGGGATTCCAAAACCTGCTCCGAGTGCAAGAAGAATAGCAAAAAAGACAACAAGAAAAATCTTCAGCTTAGATTTCTTCATAGATAAGTTAATTATAACATCGCAGCACAAAACGCTCGTGGCTATAAATGCTATAATAACTATGTATGCATAAGCTTGAGACTAATCTCAGGAGATTTTTCTATCACTTGCAACATGACTTTTTGACGGCCAATAATATTGTAAATGCTGTCGCAATTGTTACCTGTCTTTGGTTTACGATTGGTGCCGTTAGCTCAATGTCTAGAAACTGGGAGCTCAAGCAAAAACTTCAAGAAAAGTACGTCCAGCTTGCAAAGGTAAAACTCGAAGTCGAAAAACTTCAGCTCGAACAGGAATACTACAAAACCGACGAATATAAGGAGTTATTAGCACGCTCTAAAGGCGGAAAAATGGCCGAAGGTGAAACGATGGTCGTCTTGCCAAAGAATTCGAATGAAGCCAAGAACGCCCACAAAGATACGGGCCTCTATACTCAGGAAGAGAAGTCGAACTTCGAGCAATGGATGGACTTACTATTTAAATAAAAAACACCCGCTAATAATTGGCGGATGTTTTTTGTTCTTAAGATTTTAGTAAATCTGAGCAGCAATTTTGGATAATCATGGACCACTCACTTTCTGGATGTGGCACCTGGAAGATTT
>JAUMYE010000056.1 GCA_030528815.1 Candidatus Saccharimonadota bacterium
TGAAGCTGTAATTGCAAACGTTTACGATCCAGCTCAGGAAGCCGCAGAACGCGATGCAAAGGCAGAAGCAGAGAAGGCTGGCGTAGAAGCTCTCGGAGAAGAAGAATCTGCTGAAGATTCTGCTGAAGAAGATAAGAAAGAAGTAGCTTATTTTAGTAGCTTTTAAAACACCCTGCTGGTCGGGGTGTTTTTTGTGGGCACAAAAATACTCCCTTTCGGGAGCATTTTATTTAGCTATTCGTTTTAGATAATGCGTCGCAATTTGCTACGAGGCGAGCTAGGAAGGCGTTCTTTGCTTCGGGGTAGTTTGCGTTATCGCCCTTCCAGGCTTCTAGGGCTGGGCCTTGCAAGGCGCGAGCGTAGCTAAAGGTGACTGGCCATGGGAATGGACCATTATTTGTGACCTCTTGTAGGTTATCTGTGGCCTGCTGAACAGTTTGGCCGCCGCTTAGGAATACGACACCGGCAAGTTCTTCTGGAACGTGCTTGCGAAGCGTATCTGCAGTCGCTTTACCGACCTCTGCTGGAGTGGACTGAGTTTCGTATTTCTTGCCTGCTAGTGCCATGTTGCACTTGAGGATGCAGCCGCGAAGATTGACGTTCTTCTTTTGTAGCTCTTCGAAGAGTTTGTCTAGAATCTTGCCGGTTGTTTCGATGTTTTGTTCGATTGTATAGTAGCCATCGTAGACTAGTTCTGGTTCGACGATAGGAACGATATTGGCATCCTGGCAATCCTTTGCATATTGAGCAAGGATTTCGGCATTCTTCTGAATGGCCATGTCGCTTGGGCTGTGATCAGTAAGCTCAAAGGCTGCGCGCCACTTTGCGAAACGTGCGCCCATCTTGTAATATTCTGCAAGGCGTTCTGGGAGGCCTTCGAGGCCTTTGGTGTATTTTTCGTCGGAATTTTCGAAGTTTTCTAGACCTTGGTCAACCTTGATACCGGCAATAATCTTCTTCTTGCGAAGGAAGGTTACGAAATCTTCTCCGCTGTCGGCTTTTTGCCTTGCGGTTTCGTCGAATAGAATGACGCCGCTAATATAATTTTCTAGACCTGGGGTCGTAAAGAATAGATTGCGATAGTCACGACGATGCTGCTCGTCGTCTGGGATATTCATGGCTTCGAACTTTTTATGAATGGAGCCACCGGATTCGTCTGCGGCAAGAATGCCCTTTCCTGGGGTCATCATGAGCTCAGCGTTTTCTTCGATTTCTAGCATTTTATGTCCTTTCGGAGTGAATTTTTCTACGAGATACTTATCGCCAAGGATGGCCTTTTCGAGCTTGGCCAGGTTTGCGGTATTGCCAAGTTTGGACTCTTCGACGTTAGCGCGAGCTAGTAATAGGCACTCGTTGACGGTCTTGCCACGAATAATTGCGCCTAGAATAGTGGCGGCGACAGTTAGATGAATATTTAGCTTGGTGAGCAAATCTTTGCTGTCGACATGTAGTGGGGCTGAAATCTGGCGACCTTGGAAGATGACGTGTGTGTTTGTGATTATGACTGGGTTCTTGGCAGGATAGCTAAGAGCGGTGTCGGTCATAATGATACTGGCGCGGCGAAGCAACTTTTGCATATGGCGGGCGTTTTGATTGCTGCGCTTGCTGATAAAGATGGCGAGTCTGGTCTTTCTGTTTCTGGTTAGGTAGCTGCTAATCTTTTCGCCAAGGATTGGCGTGACGTTGGCACTACGGTCGATATATAGCCAATCTGGAGCAGCGTCTGGATCTTCCCAGGCAGATTCGCGAATCTCGCTTGGGGTTAGATAAGAAATATCTCTGTCATGGCAAAGAATATAGCGGTAATCTGTTTGGGCTTCATTTGCTAAGAATTGACCATCGATAAAGCGGGCTGGCGTGTTTACGATTTGGGTGTTAATTCCAAAGCGTTCAAGAATCTCTAGGCTAACGCTTGCGCCGCCATAGATTGAGGCGCGGGAATAGAATTTGTGTGAACTTCCGTCAAATGCGATATCTAACCAGTTTTTGTCATACTGGTCTTTCTCGAAATGATTGCGACGGTTATCCATTCGAAGATAAATGTCTTTAGTAATATTGCCCACTATTAAGACTGTTGCCATAGTATTATTGTAGCATATTGCTTGTGGTAAAATTTCTAATACCCTGGTTGGTTTTTATTTGTATAGATTAGCTTGCGATTTTTGCAAGTTAATACACCTGAGCATTATTGGCTTATCTGTAAAAACTTGCAGATTTTGCAAGCTAATGGCTAATAAACAGAAGAGTATGGCGCGGAATGATACTATTGATGTATGAGAAAACTTCGAATTTGCGACGGAAAAGTATTGCTTGTAGAGACTTTGCGCGTCGATGGAAATATGCGTTCTTTTTCTGAAGATGAAGATGAAAAGGTGATTTCTAATCAGAAGAAGGTTGCTAAGGAATGCGAGACGACTGGAGATAAAACAGCGCGAGTTTTGACGACTTATGATCGCGGAACGTATCTTGAGTTTTTCGAAGTCAATAAGGATAATTTGGCGGATTATTGTATTTTGAAGCCTGAGTCTAAATTAAAGACGGCAGATGGCTTAGTGACGAGATCCAAAGATATTGCCCTACTCTTGCCGCTTGCGGATTGTTTGGGCGTGGTGCTTTATGATGTTCGGCAGGAAATTTTAGCGCTAGTTCATTCTGGCAGACAGAACCTAGAAGAAGATGGTGCGTATAAGTTTGTGAACTTTTTGAAAGACAAGATGGGTTGCCGACCAGAGGATTTAAAAGTTTATCTTTCTCCGCATGCGCAGAATTTTGAGATCTATAAGTTAGATAATGCGAAGCTTGCTGAGGCGGCGCGCGAACAGCTAATGCGAGCAGGTGTGCTTGAAGAAAATATTGAAGCCTCAGATGTTGATACGGTTACAAATGAAGAATATCCATCCAACTCTGCCGGGGATAAATTTGAACGCTTTGCGATTTGTGCAAAGATGATTTAGGCCAAAAAAATAGCCCGCACTTTTTATTAGTGCGGGCTGGATGCATTAGGAGTCTTCTCTCAGCTTTCTGATTGTCTCGTTGATTGTCATGTCGTCATTTTCGACCTTTTCGGCCATTCTAACGGACTCGTCGGTGAGCTTCAGGGCAAGATCGGGATTACTCAGTGCAAGAATCTGGCAAGCGGCGATAGCTGCGTTCTTCGCGGCATCGGGGCCAACGGTCAGAACGGGCTTTCCGGGTGGCATCTGAAGCATGGCAAGAACGGCATCTTCGTGACCGTGTTTGCTGCTGAGTGGCAGACCAATAACCGGTCGGATAGTCAGAGCTGCGATGCATCCCGGAAGTGCTGCTGCCATACCTGCAGCGGCGATGAATACCTGAGCGTGGCTTTCGACCACGATCTTTTTAACAAGATCGGGTGTTCTGTGCGCGCTTGCGATATGCACTGAGTACGGAACGCCGATTTCTTCCAGATAATCGAGGGCAGGAAGAACCTTCTTTGCATCCGAAATGCTTCCCATAACGATGGTGACGAGGGGCTGATTTTTCTGTTCCATATTATAACCTCCTGTGGCATAAAAGTACGAAAACGGCCCGGGTGGCCGTTTCTTATGACATATTATACCATATTTTGAACATTAGGCAAGAAAAAGCCCCCGACGTAAATCGGGGGTGAGTGTTATTTACTCTAAGACTCGGCGGGCGATGAGCTGGTAATACTTGATTCGCTCGATGCCGCTGAGAATTTCCTGGAGTGCCTTCTGTGCGTCTGGATCTTCTCTGTCTCCCTTGATATAAGGGGTAACCTGAACGACGTCGCCGCTCGAAAGATGACGCTGATGACCACGCACAATCCACCACTTTGCAGTGTAATGACGGCTACTGTTGCTAATGACTATATCGCCAGCCTCGACGTCGTAGTAGATATAAGCGACGTGTTTTTCGGGCTCTTTGGGCTTAGACTTAACGGGTTTACTGTCGGTTGGATTGCGGTGTGCGCTCGCAGATTTTTCCAGACCCAGACCAGGAAGCTTCGGAATCTCTTCGCCCGCAATGAAGCGGCTTACGAGATACTGTGTGGCTTTACAGATAATGCCGACATTTTCGGCCACATCCTTGAACTCTTCGTAGCGTGCACGGTTTTTGCAACCGATGTCAGCAGCGCTTTGTGATACGATCCCAATGAGATCGCATCCGGGGGTTAACTTCTTGGGTCCGTAGCCTTTAATGCCAAACACTTTCTCATAAGGCGGATTAAAAGTTTTTTCCTTCGGATTAATGATTGCAAAGGAAATGCCATAGATATTGTCGTATTCGTAGTAAACTTCCGCTACGATACAATCTAGCGAAAAGTTAATTACGCGGACAAATAGGTTGTGATTCTCGTGCGTCAGGTAGGTTTTGATGGCCTTGCGACGCATATCGTTATTGAGGGGTTTCCAGTGAATCTTGAGTTTTTTGCCGTTTTTTGTGGGGACCTCAAGATAGAGATCTCTTAACGGGAACTCGATCATGCTGTCTGCTCTCAGGATAAGAGCTTCCGCAATGTCAATGTTCATACCCTTGAATATAACTGAATCCTCGGTTGGTTTAACGGAACCTGCATAGAGAGCTTCGGTGTCATCTACTACGATGCGTTTCGCGGCTTCATAATCTGCCTGTTCCTGCATTGCCCGCTTTGCGGACTGGGTTTTTGCCTTTTTGACTTTGGCGTTAAACTTAGTCTTACCATTTTTGCTCATTTTGGAGACCTCCTTTGGTAGTCTGGGGACGGAATTTGTAAAAGTGCCAATAACTTCGTATATTATAGCATAAAATGGCTTAAAAGTCAATCGTGGCTATGGTTATATAAGGGGTGGTTGGGGTATAATGATAACAAGTATGAACAAGAGCGATTTGAAGGGTGTTACTAATTCTCTGGGCGAGAAAAGCGAGAATCCTTATGCGATTAATAAGACTGGCGAAGGCTTGAATCCTGACGAGGATTTTACTCTAGATACGGAGCTTCGAGCGGCTCAGGCTGAGGCGGATAAAGAGTTTAATAAGAAGCTTCAGGATGCTTATGGTCCGGACGAAAGATTGCCACATGTAGACGAAAAGACTGGTGAAACTTTCTATGCTACGCAGGCTGAGATGAAATCACGCGAATTTGCTAAAGAAAGACAAAAGACGGATGGAATTATTACGCTAATTATTGTGGCGATAGTGTTTCTTGGGCTTTTTGCGTTTGTATCATTATTCTGAAAAATCCCCCGAATGTGCTCGGGGGATTTTTGTCAGCGTTTAACAAGCTTGTAGCACTGAATACGCTGATGAGTCTCTGTGAAGACTTTCAGCGCTCTCTGGGCATCAGGATCGCCTTTGTCGCCCTTGATGTAGGGTGCAACGTCGATTACTTTGCCGCTGGTATAGTGCCTCTTGTGACCGGATACGATCCACCATCTCATGCCATAACTTCTGCTGCCGCTAATAGACACCGATCCGTCATTACAATCGTAGTAGATATATGCTACACAATTGTTCGGGTCTTTGCCTGTGGGCTCTTTCGGGGCGGAAGATGCATGGCTTGAACGGGGTGCTTTTGGCATCGGAACGAGGTCTGATTCTGAAATGTCGAACTTCGGAAGATTTTCACCATCGAGATAGCAACCTACGATGTATTGCACTACATAAGTAGCGAGTCCTCCTATGATGAGCGTTTCTTCGAAGTGCTTCATCTTGTCCAGCTCAGCTTCGTCTCGGTCGTTTCTGTTTTTCTTGCTTGCGATGTTCTTTTCGTTTTTGCGCATTCTGATAACGTCGGTTGTTTCAATCTCTACAAGAAAACGTTTGTATGGATCTTGGAGATTTTCCGTAACGTAGCTCATGGAGATTATTCCGTTGCACCCAACGAAGAATGTAGCGAGAAATGGATTATCCGAGCATTTTGAGAGTCTTTCCAGGACAAACTTGGCGCTTTCGGCATCCTTGACTCGTTCCCTGTACTCATTCTTTGCGTAAGCAAGGAGATTATTAGGGCTGCAAGGATATATTGGTTTCATGAAGCGTATCTTTACGGTCTCTCCCCGGTACTTAAACTCGGTATAGAAGTCCTCGAGAGCAAGGATATTAAAGACGCATGATCCGACGAGGGGATGAAAGCATTCTATGACTTTTTCATTGAGCCCTTTAAAGATCACGGTATCTTTGCTTGGCTTGAGATACTTCTCGAGTTTTTCGTGGGTTGTCGAAGCCTGGATACTAGCTTTTGCGGCCGAGATTTTCTTCTCAAAATTTTTAGCTCGCTCGTTGTTTTTGCGAACTTTTTGACTGAAAGTCTTTTTACTCATAGTAATGTGCTCCTTTCGGGTAGTAGGCAGAAATTCGGATTCGATAATTATAGCATATTCTAACGCTTATGTCAATAAATAACAGGGGTGGTGCATCAAAAAAGAGACCATTTTATGGTCTCTTTTGGTTTTATAGTTCGCCCCAGTTTTTTGCGATTTTTACGTCTGTAGCAAGTTTTACTTTGAAATCTGGTGCGATGTTTTCCATCTTTTCTTGGAGGATCTTGGCAACTTCGCTTGCTTGATTCTCGTCGCACTCTACCATCAGGGAG
>JAUMYE010000108.1:0-860 GCA_030528815.1 Candidatus Saccharimonadota bacterium
AAGACAAGCCTGAAAGAATCACGTCAGAAATATGACGAACTCAAGAACAATCTGCAGCAGACTGAAGTGCAGCTCGCTGAATGTCGTGCAGATTCAAAGAACTTGCAGTCAAGACTCAGAGACGCACAGAGACTGCATACTGATGCAAAGGCTTCATACGAAGACTTGAAGAAGACGCTTGACCAGAGTCTTGCGCAGAACCAGCAGGGTAATATCAACATTTCAAAGCTCGTTGATGAAATCAATGCTTCAAACAAGTACATCAAGCAGCTTGTTGATGCTAAGTCAAAATCTGACTCACTCAATGTAGTACTGACAAACAACCTTACACGTTCACTCAGCCGTGAGGAACTCAAGGAAGTAGATATCAAAGTGCTCAAGGGAGTTGTGTATATTTCCCTCAACGACAATATGCTCTACAAGTCAGGAAGCTATGAAATCAACGACCGTGCAGGCGAAACTCTCAGCAAAATTGCTAAGATTATCACTGACTACGATGATTATGAAGTTCTCGTTGAAGGAAACACAGACAATGTGCCTATCTCACGTACTAACATCCGTAACAACTGGGACCTCTCAGCTCTTCGTGCATCATCAGTAGTTCAGGCACTTCAGACTCAGTACGGAGTTGACCCTAAGCGTCTGACAGCTGCCGGTAGAGGTGAATACAACCCTATCACTGACAACGACACAGAACTGGGCAAACAGCGCAACCGCCGCACTCAGATTATCATCACTCCTAAACTCGACCAGTTTATGGACCTCATCGACGAGGCTCCTGAAGAGTAATCATCTGATTATACAACAACTAATAAAGGCAGGCGAATTCGCCTGCCTTTATTAGTTATTATAGAAGGTCT
>JAUMYE010000108.1:870-1604 GCA_030528815.1 Candidatus Saccharimonadota bacterium
CTAAGCTCGACCAGTTCATGGAACTCATTGGCGAAGCTCAGAAGGACAGTGAAGATGGCGAAGCTGCTACAGAAGGCGCACCTGCTGAAACTGCACCAGCAGAAAGCGTTCCTGCAGCAACAGTTCAGTAATGGCAGAATAAAAGTATTTCAAATATAAAGGAGGTTGTGTTCTCACAGCCTCCTTTTTTAGTATTTTTAGTTTCGCAAACTCAACTTCTTCTACTTGCGAAATTTGAATAATTATGTAATACTCCAATACCAGGAATCCAATAATTGTTTGTCATCACTTGGCAATCATTTTCCTTAGCCACGAATAAGCTTCCTGTACGTCGTAATTGCCGCTGTGAGGCTTAAGCCATGCAAAGCCAGTGTCCGAATCTTCAATCTTTTTATTAGTTCTAACAGCATAGAAAAGCACTGTTTCAACAGCAAACGAAGTGTCTCTGTCGTCCATGCCATGGCGAACATACCAATAAGGAGCAATATCGGCTTTGCCTTCTATGAGATAATCAATAGCAGAAGCCATCTGTCACAACTAAAGCAGAAAAATACATGACAGCCATAAATAATATTCTTTTCATGTTCTAATATGATAAATTAAAGCTTAACAAACCTTTATAAGAAATCATATAACATTAGCACCAAACGTTTATAAGCATTATGCCATAATGCTTTATTCATCCTTGTTTGCAAAGATATGAATATCTTTCATTATTTCGTTAAAAGTATTTT
>JAUMYE010000057.1 GCA_030528815.1 Candidatus Saccharimonadota bacterium
GAAAACGCAAGGCCAAGCGAAGGCGTCTTTATGCTCGAAGAAAAGAGTATTAAAAAGACTGCCGAGGCTGAATTTGAGGCTACCAAGGAAGTAGATAAGGGTGAAAAAGCTACCGGTACTATTACCGTTAAGCTTCCGGCCGGTACTGTAATTACTCATGCTCAGCGCGAGGCGGGCCTAACAATTAATGCTGGTACAACCTTTGTATTTGGCGAAATTGCATTTGTGGCTACCGAGGGCCGTTCTATTACTGAAGACGATATAGGCATGGTGTGTCCTAGAGGTAAGTCGTGCACTACGAATGAAGATGTATCTTTTGGTGCAATTCCAGTTGTAGCTACCGAGAATGGCGACAAATATAATATTGCCGCGACAACGAATGGTTGGTCTTTGAATTCTACGGCTTGGTATGCGGGTTCTTTGAAATTCGCTAGCTCCGAAATGACTGGCGGTACAAGCAAGATGGTCAAGGTTGTAAGTAAAGAAGACCTAGAGAATGCTAAAAGCTCTCTAAGTCTCCCAAGCAATACCGAGATTGTTAACGATTTGTCTAAAGAATTTGGTGATGGTTATTTCGTAATCAATGATAGCTTTACTTCTGACGAAGCTAAATATACTAATACTCCAGATATCGATGGCGAAGTTGAGGAGGGTAAGAAGGCAAAGATTTCCGTAGAAAAGAATTACAAGATCTATGCTGTTAAGCGCTCAGATATTAATGACTATATTATGACTAAGGCTAGCGAAAGCATCGGCGATGACACCCAGAGTGTCTACTGGACTGGTGTAACTGGCTTCTCGAAGGATGTTATTAAAAACAGTAATTCCGTAAAGAAAGACAAGGTCTTCTTTGAGAACTTCTCAAAGGGCGACGAAATGAGCGCCAAGCTCAAGAGTACTGTATTTGTCGGCCCAGAAATCACCGAAGATATGGTCTACGAAAAGGCTCTCGGCAAGAAGACTGGCGAAGTTCAGACTGCTATCAAATCCATCAATGGTGTTTCGGAAGTAAGTGTAAAGACATCATACTTCTGGGTACATAAGATTCCAGACGATAAAAGTAAGGTTCATATCGACGTCTCCCTAGTAGAATAATGCGTATTGTAGCTCTAGATATTGGCGAAAAACGAATCGGAACAGCATATGCGGACACAAGAGTCCGCATTGCTATTCCTCGCGAGATGATTCCTGTTGACGGAAACGAGCTCGCGAATATTGCGAAGTTTTGTCGCCTCGAAAAAGCCGAAGTTTTGGTTTCTGGCTATCCAAGAAATAGTCAGGGCGAAGCCACGAAACAGACCGAGTTTGTCGTGGGCTTTGTTGAGAAAATCAAGACATATTTTGAAAGCATCGGCCAAGCGCTACCGCGAATCTATTTCCAGGATGAATCCCTGACATCGGTAACTGCCGAGGAAAGGCTCAGTTCGAAAAAGCACGAGCTATCCCGAAATGATCGCGCCAAAGGAATTGTGGATTCTGAGGCAGCAACAATCATCCTGCAGGACTTTATAGAAAATACAAAACTGGATTAGGAGTTTAATGAGGCATCTAGGACAAAAGACACATACTTTAAAGATTATTATTACTATCGTTGCAAGCCTTGTTTTGCTTGCTATTATTGCTTCTGCAATTTTGATGGTTTGGTATCATCAATCAGTTTCCGCGGTTGATCCTCACGCTTGTGATACGGAAAACTGCCTAATTGAGTTTACGGTTAAAGATGGCGATACGGCCGAGACTGTTTCGAAGCGTCTCGAAGAAGCTGGCCTTATTCGCTCAGCATTTGCTTATCGTGTATATATTAAGCTCGAGGGCAAGGGTAAGGTCCTTCGCTCTGGCGAATACCAGTTGTCTAAAGATATGACAGTCGCAAAGATTGTCGACGCATTTAATGTTGGCCCAGATTCTCAAACTTTCTCAATCACATTCTTGCCTGGCGGAACATTGGCTGATGCTCGCGTAAGACTCAAGGCTAAAGGCTATAGTGATGAGGATATTACGAAGGCATTTAATGCCAACTATGATCACGAGCTCCTAAAAGATAAACCGGATGGCGTAAGCCTCGAAGGCTATATTTATGGCGAAACTTATGAATTCTACAAAAACGCAACCGTAGAAGAGATTCTCGAGCGCTGCTTTGATGAAATGTATAAAGAGGTAAAAGAGAATAACTTGGTCGCCAAGTTTAAGGCTCAGGGCTTGAATTTGCACGAGGGCATTGTGCTTGCCTCTGTAGTTCAGCGCGAATCTGGTGTCCTTCCAGATGATATGGCAAGTGTTGCTCAGGTGTTCCTAAACCGTTTGAATCAGGGCATCCCTCTTGGCAGTGACGCAATTATCGCTTACTGGGCAGATACTCAGGATGAGAATCGCGACAAAACAGATATGAGCTACCTTGATACCACTCCGTGCCCATGGAATTCTAGGCGCTGTGGTGGTTTGCCGCCAACTGGTATTTCTACTCCAGGCGCAGGCGCGCTAGAGGCGGTTGCGAACCCGAGCGGCGAAAGTTACCTATATTTCCTAACCGGCGATGATGGCAAAATGTACTACGGTACAACAGAGGCGGAACACAACGCGAATATTCAAAAATACTGCCAGGAGATGTGCCAAATTTTGTAATCATTAAAGCTTGTGGTATAATATAGCTAATGTTTTATTAAGAAACGTTCGTTTCCGAGATAAAACACATTGCGGTGGGGCGATGCAATTTATTTATGAAAAGAATTCAACTTATTATTAAAAAACTACTACCATACCTAGGCTGCTCGGCTTTGATCCTAGCACTTATGATTTTTGGTTCTAGTTCCGAAATTGACGAGAGTGGTAAGCCTATCGCGTCGAATTTTGGTGATACCGAATTCGTCGTTACTGCTGACCAAGTTTCCGAAACCTACACCGTTGCAAGTATCACTGATACCTTGCAGCTCGCTTCCGCATCCACTGTAAGTGCTAACTATGTCACGGTTGATCGTCTCTACGAAGAGACCGGTTCGATTATTTCCAAGGACAATAACGTCGAAGAAAAGCCTATCTTTATCGATACTAGTGATTTTTATCGCGGTATTCGTAAGTATACAGTGAAAGACGGCGATACTCTTGATTCTATTTCTGAGCTAATCGGCGTCAGTAAAGACCACATCCGCTGGAGTAACGACATGAAGAAGGAAGACGTTACTGTTGGTCAGGAACTTGTTTATTATCCAGATGTTGATGGTATTATCTACAAGGTCAAGGAAGACGATACGGTTGACTCTCTTGCCGAGAAATACGGTTCGAATAAGGAAGAAATCATCGCCTATAACGACCTTGAGGGCAAGGATCTAGAAGTCGACTCTTTGATCGTTCTTCCTGGTGGCGATCTTCCAGAAAAGGAACGCCCAGAGTATGTTGCTCCTGCACCAGTTATCGTAAATCCTACCCCAAGTTACTACAGTTATTCTACAGACTCTGGTACACGCCATGGTCTAACCGAGGTTGGTAGCTATGCTTACTGGTCTGGTGTTTACTACAGTGGCGCACCTGGCGCAGCTGGTAACCCTGGTGCCTTCGGTAACTGTACATGGTTTGCTTGGTATTGGCGTAACAGTAACGTTGCTGCTGGTAACCTCCCTGAAAGTTATAGACTTCCTGGTGGCGCTATCGGTAACGGTCGTGACTGGGCATACAGTCTTGGTGCAGCAGGCTTCGCTGTTAACCGTACTCCTGCCTATGGTGCTGTTATTCAGTCTATGGACGGTTGGTATGGTCACGTTGGTGTTGTCGTTGGCGTCGAAGAAGGCGTCTCGATTACAATCCAGGAAATGAACTACGCTGGTCCAAACGGTATGTATAACCACGTTTACCAGTCTACGATTAACTGGGGCGACGCGCTCGGTTACAACTACATCCACGGTAGATAAAAACAACTCCCCTGAAATATGGGGAGTTTTTTGTTGGCCGGAAAATTTGCTTTAAGGGGTAAATAATTATATAATATATGAAAATAGACGGAGCAAAAATTATGTTTGTAGATACCGCAAAAGTTATTATACGCGCAGGTAAGGGTGGCAATGGTGCTGTATCGTTCCGCCACGAGATTTATATTCCTAAGGGTGGCCCAGATGGTGGTGACGGTGGAAAAGGTGGCGACGTAGTTTTTGTTGCAAGTAAAGACTGTAACACTTTGGTAGATTTTAAGTTCCAGCCAAAGCTTGTTGCAGAGGATGGTAAAGCCGGCTCTGGTCAGAAGAGCTCTGGTAAATCTGGTAAAGATCTAGAAGTTGAAGTTCCAGTCGGTACTGTCGTAAAACGCGATGGCGAAATCGTTGCGGATTTGGTCCGTGATGGTCAGCGCGAAATTGTCGCTCATGGTGGCGATGGTGGCTATGGTAACTGGCATTTTAGAAGCTCCGTCCGCCAAACGCCAAAGTTTGCCGAGCTTGGTAACCCTGGCGAATCTTATGAAGCAGAGCTCGAGCTCAAACTTATTGCTGACGTTGGCTTGATTGGCTTCCCAAATGCTGGTAAGTCTACTTTCTTGTCCGTAGTAAGTAATGCTACTCCAGAAATTGCAGATTATCCATTTACGACCTTGATCCCAAATCTTGGCGTCGCAAAGATTGATGATGGTTCTATCTTGATTGCAGATATTCCTGGTCTTATTGAAGGCGCAAGTGAGGGTAAGGGCCTTGGCGACAAGTTCCTTCGCCATGTCGAGCGCACGAAGGTCTTGCTACATCTTGTCGATGTGTATAACGACGATGCTGGCAAAGCCTATAAAGATATCCGTAGCGAGCTAGAAAAGTACTCTAAAGAGTTAGCAAGGCGCCCAGAACTAGTCGTTCTAACTAAGACTGAGGGCCTAGATGAAGATATCGTAAAGATGCAGATGGCTGCCATCTTGGCCGTCAATCCAGATGCAAAGGTTATGGCAATGTCCAGCTCTGCGCATCAAGGCTTGACTGAGGTTCTTCGTGAGCTCCGCGAAATCATTACCGAGCAAAAGAAGAAAGAAGAGGCTGAGGAGGCAGAGAAGCTTAAAAATCTCCTTAGTGAAGACGAAGCAGAATCTTTGCCAGTTATTACGCTTGAGCGCAAAGAACAGAAGCGTCGTGCTCGCCATCAGCGTTACGAGAAGGGTGATCGTGGTTCTATCGTAGAGCTAGGCGCCAATGATGATGACGACGAAGATTTTGACGATTTTGAAGACTAAAATATAGCTTAATATCTCTTGACGCTTGTGCTTAAATTTGCTTTAATAAAGACAAGCTGGTACGCTACACGGGGTTCCACTGCAATACGTGGACAGTGTGGAGACTTGAAACAAAAACAAACAGCGGATTAAAACAAACCAATGTGCCCCAGGGTGGGCGCGTAACAGCGAAAAAATCGGTCGGGCACGCGGCCGATTTTTGCTTGCGAGACACTTTTTATTGAAAGCGCAATAAGGGTAAGACCATTGACAAAATGCTTATTTTTTGGTATAATACACATATCCTATGATTATCTCTGTTATAGAGGTGAGGGAGATCATTTAAATAAAGTCAAATCATTACTGTGCACAACGCACAGTATGAAGACATGCTAGGTTAAGAACCTAAGTGCTACGGAGGTCTTCAGAGCAAATCTTTTCCAACTATCCAAAGGAGAGTGATAACTATGTTGGAAAAAACACAGTCAATCGCACGAAAGGGATTCGTCTTTCTGTGCGTCGTTGCAGTCATCTGCAGCGCCATCTTTGGTGTGACGACTATTGCAGCCGTCGATAAGTTCCACGAATTTATCGAAACACCTTCCGTTCAGGCGGCCGACATTTCGGACGTCAACTATGTCGTTAATGACGCAATTGAGGAACCTCAGGCAAAAAACCTTGTGGAACTCAAGCCTGTGTCAAGTAGCGGCAACAATGGCTCCGGCTCTGGCGGTATTATCAATGTTACCTTTGGTAACGATACTGTTCAGAACGATGGCATCGACAGCAATAATTATAACTTCAACCACAATCTGTGGCTTGACGGCATGAATGCTGACGAGGCTTTCGACGTATTCTTCAGCTGGCTTAGCTGCGACCCCTGCCTCATGGCTGCCACTGCGACTGGTATTCAGTCTCGCATCGGCGATATTGGCCTTCAGGCAAAGGAGTCCGGCATTACTGGCCTTGAAGAGAAGGCAAACGCTAGTGCGTTTAGTTACTATGACGACCGTGCATACTGGCAGAATGACCTGAATACTCTGTACAACTACCTGAGTGAAAAGCCCAGAAAGATCGATGAGATCGGGGACTATAACTCGGCTATGTACCAGAGTCACTATGACGGCTCTATTCTGCCCAGAATCGTAGTTCGCAAGACCAAGAACAGCAACGGACACGCTATCGCGTTCGAGCTTGCTCCTGGTACCGAGGTCCGTTTCAGACTGGAATGTGGATTCCAGATGGTTGATATTATCGAGACTTATGTCCCTGAGACTACAA
>JAUMYE010000058.1 GCA_030528815.1 Candidatus Saccharimonadota bacterium
AGTACGGGCTGCTATGCGGAAGCCGGCAATATTCACGGAACATATACCTATGACGGAGAGAATATTGACGGCGTAACAGTAGAACTTTACAAAATTGCAGATTATGACGGTGAAAGGTTTAACTTTGAGCCGCCATATCTGGGTCACGAAGTAGATATTGGATCAATGACAAATTCCGAACTCGGTGAATATGGCCAAGAATTAGCGGAGGTCGAAGCTGAGCCTGCCTCTTCTCAGCAAACGACAGATGGAAGCTATTACTTTGGCGATATGAGTGAAGGAATTTGGCTTGTAACTTTCAAAGATATAACGATTGGAGATTATACATACTCAGCTTTGCCAATCGTATTAACAATGCCGGACTTGAATCGAAGTTATCAACTCGAACTTACGGTCAAGATCGAGAAGAGCTGTCCGGATTGTGAGCCCGAGCCGGAACCGGAGCCAGTTCCGCCAGATGAAGACAACTCGAATACGAGAGATAAGATTTGGTTCTATATCAGATTATTAATAGTATTGATTATTATTGAAACGCTTACGCTTTTTGTTATAATTAAAGATAAGGAAAAGAAGGGTCAAAATGAAGAAAAATAAAATATTAGCAGTAGCTGCTAGCTCTATTGGCTTAGCGTTGCTAGGTGGTGCATCCAGCTATGCTACCATTACTACCGATTCTAACGGTGTCGTAGAAACGATTTCTGGCTACAATACGATTTCCGTTTCTAACGTAGAGGCTACGGATTCGTTTATTGCGTGTAAAATCGTCGACGTCAAATACGACTCAACGACAAATGCCGTAGATTATGATTTTACGGATCAGTTTAAGAGCTTCCAGCAAGGTAACCAGACTTACGGTGGTCTAACAATTTCGGATTACATAAGCACATATTCTGGTTCTGCCGAGGGCGCTCTTACGGGCAATACGAACCTTGATGCACTTGCTGCGGCTTACACCGCCTGGCTTCGCAATGGTCATACTTCTGGGACTGGTTCACAGTGCTCTAGTATGACAACTAATGCGCCAACCGCATCTACTACGATTTCCACTGCTGGTTCATATATTATTCTTCCAGTTAGCTCGACTAAAGTTTATTCTGTAATGATCGCGAGTGTCGGCGTTAAAGAACAGAATAATGACTATGTCCTAGACAATAGCACTTACGCGGATATTACAGCTAAGAAGGGTAATCCTGGCGCAATTGAAAAGACTGCCAATGGTACTACCTTTGCAGTTGGTGAAGACATTACTTATGTGCTCGAAGTAACGGTCCCAGCATATCCGAGTAATGCTATAAATACTCAGTTCGTAATTGAGGATAATGCTTGTTATAATAGCGCCGGTAGCGCACAGTGTACTAACCGTGGCGATATTGTCTTTGATACGAATCAGGCTCCAGTTGTAAAAGATGGCAATAATACTACATTGACTGCGGGTACTGACTATACGATTACCTTTACGAATTCTCGCCTCGTTGTGACAATCCCGCAAACCAAGGGTGTCGCTTCTCCAATCACGATTACTTATCATGGCAGCTTGACGGATGCTGCTCTAGCTGGCGCAGCTCAGACGAACGGCGTTGAACTAAAGTATCCAACCGATATCTATGATGTAAGCTCGTCAACTGCTTCTACTTTTGATCAAGCATCCGTAAAAACGCTCGGCATTAAGATCAAGAAAACTTCTAGTGAAACGGGCAATCCTGCTCTAGCAGGTGCAGAATTCCAGCTCTTCACAGACTCTTCTGCTACTGGTACACCTATAACTTGCTATACGGATGTTTCTGGCACGAGTACTTCTAGTACGACGCTCGTAACCGGTACAGTTAATGCAGTAACTGGTGTTACTGAAGATGGTGTTGCTCTCTGTCGCGGTATTAAAGCCGGCACCTACTATTTGAGAGAGACTAAGGCTCCTGTTGGTTACTCGCTCAATAGCGCAATTACTACAATCGAAGTAACGGAAGCAAATGCGACTGACGGCATTACTGGCAGTACGACTTATACTACTGGTTATAAACTACAATCCATCGTAAACACTAAAGGTATCTTTAATTTGCCATTTACTGGTGGCCGCGGCGTAATCATCTACGCAATTGCTGGTATCGGTATAGTAGGTATCGCTTCTGTCTACTACGCACGCAAAAAGAAACAGAACGCTTAAAGAATAAAACTCTTCTTTAGAAAAAACTGCGGCCGAGAGGCCGTAGTTTTTATGGTGATATAATATGCTTATGAAAAACTTACTATCGGCAAAAAACCGTTTGACGACGATTATTTTTATTGTGTCAGTCGCGCTCGGTATTTTCCTGATTGTTGCACCGCTTGTCATGGGAAAGATTAATCAGGCGCAATCCGATGCTATTATTGAGGCGTATCAAAAGGCAGCCAATAGTGATACAGATAAGTACAAGAAAGACTTCGAGCGTGCAGATAAATATAACCTCGCAATTACGAAGACGATTGAAGATAATGAAATAACAAAGCAATATAACGATATCCTGAATATTCGGAGCGGGATTATGGGATATATTGAGATTCCGCGTATCTCGATTCGTGATCCCATCTATCATGGCGTAGAAGAGGATGCTTTAAAACATGGTATTGGTCATCTTCCTTCGACGAGTTTGCCGACTGGTGGTAAAGGAAACCATATTGCGCTTTCTGGGCATCGTGGTTTGCCGTCTAGTAAATTATTTACTGACCTTGACCGAGTTCGGGAAGGCGACATCATTCTCTTGAAGATTGCAGACAGAAAACTCGCTTATAAAGTATATGATATTGAGGTTGTTGATCCAGATTATAATGACGGATTAAAGATTGAGCCTGATAGGGATTTGTTAACTCTTATAACCTGCACTCCTTATGCGGTTAATACGCATCGTTTGCTCGTGCACGCAGAACGCACGGAATATACCGAAGAGATGGAGGGGATTAAAAAAGAGTTTACAATCTCCGAATCTGATAGAATATTGCTAATTGCCCTCGGTATTGTTGCTATGATTCTAGCTCTAGATATTGTCGTAATTCTAAAACGCCGCAAACGCGAACGCGCGGCAGATCAAGACTTATCCCAGTCGAAGCCTTCGCCAAAATGACCATATTCGGCGGTCTTGGCATAAATCGGGCGGAGCAGGTCTAGCTTTTGGATTATTCCGCGCGGACTCAAATCGTAGTCATCTGATGGTATTATGACTGGCTTGCCATCTACGACAGCCGTGCGTTCAAGTGCTTCGCTAAAGCCGATGGCATAGGCTAGGCGAACAAACACTTCATGAGCTTTGTATTTGCGCAAGTAATCTACTGCGATTTTTCTTGCAATATAGGCCGCTGATCGGTCGACTTTGCTCGGGTCTTTGCCAGAGAATGCTCCGCCGCCAATTGGGATGCTTGGCCCATAGTTATCTACAGCGAGTTTTCGCCCAGTTAAACCGGCATCAGCATCGAATCCGCCAATCGTCCAGTCGCCACAAGGATTAAGATGGTATTCAATATCTTCAGACTGAAAGAATTCGCTCGCTAATCTTTTGAGTTCTGCCTGGCTGGCGTTTTGAAAGCTCGCCACAACCTTAACTACTTTATCTCCGTCCAAGGTGACCTGGGTTTTACCGTCAAAAGGGAACTTATTATAGATAAATTGGTTGAATCTGCGCGCTAAAACAACTTCTTTTGGCAATAGTTCAGGTGTCTCGTCATTAGCGTAGCCAATCATGATGCCTTGGTCGCCAGCGCCGCCAGTATCGACACCTCGTGCAATTTCTGGACTCTGTTCCTTGATATTAATAATAATCTTTATCTTATTTCCGATAATACTGCGGATTATTTCCTCGATTTCAACCTTGCTGATTTTTGTGGTCGAAGAAATTTCGCCAGTGGCAAAGAATTGGCCATGACCGCCAGCGCAATCTACTGCTACGCGAGCATAAGGGTCACGGGCAAGATAAGCATCAAGAATTGAATCGGAAACACGATCGCAGAGCTTATCTGGATGTTTCGGCGAGACGGATTCTGCCGTGCGCAAAAAGCTGACATTTGGATTAGTGACTGGTAGTGTTTTGAGCGCAACGCGCTTTGAAGATTTTGGCATATCTTTCCTTTCTTGGCTGGAATTACCACCTTGCTCGAAGAGTAGGTTGGTAGCAGGTCAAAGGGCCAGTCCCTCGCTGCTTCTTGATATTAGTTAATGTACTATTTTATTTAAACACAAAAGATTTGCTCCAGCAAGAAAAAGGCCAGTCCCGGGGTAATGGGGCTGGCCCTCTTTAGGAGGTTAACGCCATTCATGGCAAAGAAGCGTCTTTATAGGATTGTAGGGATGCCGTGCTGATCGAAACGAAACTTTACGGTTCTCGTCTCGAGCTTGACCGAGTAGACTTTCGACCTCCGATAGAAAGGAATCATGCTATGGACGCGATTATAGGAGCTAACCGCATCGCTGAATTCTTTTCTGGCGGCAGCGAGAATGTCTTTTGCTTCGGTGACCCGACGACGCCTTTCCTGCAAGGCGATGGCGTCTGTCTTGGGCAAGTTTTTAGCCTTGCGCTCAATAGCCTCGAATCTCTCTTCGAGTTGCAAGACTTTTTTGTATAGCTCTGCTAATCTGTCAGTGGTCATCATACGCTTACACCTCCTTGTGTAATGGGCGAAATCGGATGCGATTTATAAGCTCATAATAACCTAATCTAGTGTAAAGTACAATCGAAGCCAACAAAAAGCACCGAGTAGATTCTCGGCGCTTTTCTTGTGATCTTATTCTATAATTCCGCCATCGCAGACGTTTCTATAGATTAGCTCGCCGTCTTTTGAAAGAGTTTCTTCGCCGTGGAACTCTTCGAGTGTACCCTCAACCTTGAACTCATAGACGAAGCCATCGCGCTCAAACTTGCGTGGACCACGAACCGGGATAACTTCCTTGTCTTCGCCAACCATGCTAAGAGCAGGGCGCAAAACGGCATCCATAGCCGCCTCGGACATATCTGGGCGTAGCGTAACGCCGCGGTAATTCATGCCCCATTTTGGCGCGCCTTCGCCAAGATATACGACTTCTTCGCCCATAAACTTAACGCCGCCAAAATATGTATCGTGGTAGGCGATACGCTCTTCGCCGAGTGCGGATTCGTAATGGTAATCGTTGGAACCCTCGCGACTTGAAGTAGTCTTGGCTTCATCGCCGCTAGCATAGGTTTGTTTCTTGGCTTCAATTAGGAAATCTGCGAGCTGTTGAAGATCGAAACCATCATAGCGTGGCAGCTGGTGCTCTGGAAGGCCAATACTTAGAGCGTATTCGCGCATAGCGGAGTAATCTTCGCGGCTCTTGCGGTTAATCTTGAAGATCTTGTTATTAAAGACAACGTAATGAACGTCTGCATTCTTGAAGTCGCAGTACCAGTTTCCGATATGTTCGGTGTCGATAGACTGGCTTAGGAGTTGGACGGCTTCCTCGATTTTGTCTTCGGAAATCTCGACGTCGTCGCAAGTCCACTGTTCGAGCCAAGGAGTTTCATGAGCTTCCTCGACCTTCTCGACTTCTTGATTAACAATAGAAAGTAATCCTTGGCTGGCTAGTTCTTTGACTAGGCTAGGATTCTTTAAGCTTTCTTCAATAATAATTCCGCGGTAATTCATGGCTTTAGTTTAGCATTATTTTAGTACATGAGATATGTAGCGGCATGAAAAAGCGCGTCATTGCTGGCGCGCTTTTTTTGAGTGTGTCTTAGGAGGTAATGTCATTTCGTTTCCTCGCTCGAAGACGCTGCGATAGCGATCTTGAGAAGCTCAATAACATCATGGCGGGCTAATGTATAATTGCCGCCACAGTTTTCGCCGCCTAATCCGTCCTCAGAGAACAGATACTCGAATAAATACACAATGAAGTCGTCGAAATACGTGTTGAAGACGTCTAGCCAAGCTTCGACGGTATTAGTATCGAAGCTAGAGGAGTTATAGCTGTCGAAAATGTTGGTAAACATGTTGTCAAGTGCATCAACAGTATTTCTGTAGGTCTCATCGTCTGACTTGAACTTAGAGAGCCGATCATATTCACGCTCTATGATGCCAAGGTTTTCGATAATAATGTCTGTATATTTCTTGATGTTCGGCCTCAGTACGGCACCAGTGCGAGCGATTAGTGCGAGCTTCTGGGCTACGCCGTGCGTGGTGCAGAGCGGGAACTCGATATAGAGCGGCTGTGACTCGGCTTCGTCATCTTCCTCGATGGCATATGATGCGTCACTGATCGCAGTTGCTGCGATAAGTAAAGCGAGTAATTCTTTTGAGCGAGATATGATT
>JAUMYE010000059.1 GCA_030528815.1 Candidatus Saccharimonadota bacterium
GTATTATTTTGTTAGTTCCCCTAAAGAATAGTTCAGGTTTATATGGTTTTTGCCTTCAATTGCGCTATACCTTCAGGCTTCTTCCGAGCTTTTGGCCATCGAATAAGATTTAGAGGTATTTTCTATGAAATCTAATAAAAAATACAGACTGTTCTTTGTCTGTATTTTTATTAGATTTCTAGAATGTTCTAATCTTATTCAATGGCCAAATCCTAATCGTTGCCGGTCCAATGATTCGGCAGAATGGAATCGTTCCTAAACCACTTCTTGAGTCTAGAGAGTTGCTGCCTTCGCGGTTGTCGCCACTTACGAACAATTCGCCCTCTGGGACAATTACGTTTACGCTGCCGGACGTGTAGCTCTTTGGGCCATCTGTGTCGGATTTTCTGGTGTCGTCGTCTGGGTGGAAGCCTTCTGGATGTTGATCATTATAAACCGTCAAAACACCATCTTCGACTGTTACGCGCTCGCCAGGGAAGGCAATCACGCGCTTCACGATGTACTGATCTGCAATGCCTGCCTGGGCCTCACAGCTCTTAGTGCCAGTGTTGCCGCCGTTTGCAAAGATAATAATGTCACCACGATTTGGAATATATTCCTGACCTAGGAAATGCGACATGGTAACTGCGAAGCGGTTCACGATGACGCGCTCGCCAGAATGAAGGGTATTTTCCATACTGCCGCCAACGACGTTGTAGCTACGAAAAACAAAACTATTCAAGATAAAGGTGCCTAAAACGACTGCGCCGACGAAACTTAGGAAGTTTAGTATATCCTTCAAGGCCGGATATTTTTGCGCGAAGCTAGCCTTTTTCTCCTCAAAATTCATACATATTATTTTAGCATAAGTAGAGCTGGCTTAAAAACGCGCCAGTGGCAACAAAGCTCGCCTTATGCTAAAATGATAAAAGTTATGGCTGATTTCATAATGCTTCGCAAGGGGCGAAATGTCTTGAGTTCTATAGTTCACGTTGGGCTAAATATTGCCTTGGCGGTTGTTTCTACTGCGCTTACCGTAATTAGTGGTAACTGCGTTTTTGCTATCCTTCTTGTGATTCTTTCGAAATGGCGCGTTATTGCAGTCCGCCCACGCTACTGGTGGATCAATATCAAATCCAACCTTGTGGACTTTATTGTTGGCGTAAGTCTTGCGCTCCTAGTTTCTGTCGCTGGCTCGAATGGCCTCAATATGTGGCACGTAATTCTAACTATTATCTATGCCATCTGGCTTGTCGCGATTAAGCCACAGAGCTCCATCGTTTTTGCCCAGGTTCAATCTTTGATGGCTATCTTCTTCGGCACCTTTGCGGTTGCTACGATTGCTGCTCATGCCGATCCGTTCTTGGGTTGTCTCGTTAGCTTTATTATTGGCTATGGCGCAAGCCGCCACGTTCTTGTTCAGGGTGACGACGTAGACTTTACGCTTACGACCTTCCTGTCTGGTTTGATTCTTGCAGAACTTACCTGGGTCTTCTATCACTGGTCTATCGTTTATGTAATTGGAACCGAAACGGTTTACGCAATCCCTCAGCTTCCAATCGTTGCAAGCCTTATCTTCTTTACTTTTGCTAGGGGTTATACTTCCGCCCTCAAGCACGACGGCAAGATTCGCATGGATGATATCTTGTTGCCAGCGATATTTTCAGTTTCGCTTATACTTGTCATGATATTCTGTTTCTCGAAAGCAAACTTCGACGTTTAATATTAGACAAACAATAAGAAAGGAGAATTATGGATAGTGGGAATACTCCTGGATCCAAAACGCAGCCTGTAGTGACGACTGGCCATCCTGTGGCGAAGTCACCAGTTCAGAATAATTATCAGCCAATTGCTCCGGTTGTTCCGCCAAAGCCAAAGGCAAAAAAGAGTGGCAATGGCGCTGCTTCGGCCGCTGTTGTTATTTCTATCTTTGCATTACTAATCGCAGTAGGCGGTGTCGGCTTCGGTATCTGGGCCTACATGAACAGAAATACTCCAAGAGTAGTTCAGGGCGGCAGTAGCGACGGCTACTATAATGGCAATACTGTAGAGTTCGAAGAAACCTCTATTGCCGGCATTGTCTCCAAGGTTACCCCTGCGGTCGTCTCTATTATTGTAGAAGCTGAGTCGCAGCCTTCTGGTGTCTATGGCTATCTATATGGTCAGACTGAAGTCGTCCAAGCTGCTGGTACTGGTATGATTGTTACCTCTGATGGTTACATTATCACCAACAAGCATGTTGTAAATGGTGCAAGAAAAATCCAGATTATCATGGATAACGGCGATACCTACGAAGACGTAAAGGTTGCTGGTCTTGATCCGCTCAATGATGTTGCCTATCTAAAGATTAACAATGTAAGCGATTTACCAACGGTAACTCTTGGCGATTCAAAGACTCTCTCCGTTGGTCAGCCTGTTCTTGCTATTGGTAACGCTCTTGGCGCCTTTCAGAACTCTGTCACCGAAGGTATTGTTAGTGGCCTAGGCCGCACGATTACCGCCTATGACGACGAAGACGATGACGAGGGCGAAACGTTGTCTGACCTTATTCAGACCGATGCGGCAATTAACCATGGTAACTCTGGCGGCCCACTTGTAAACGCGGCTGGTGAGGTTATCGGTATTAACTCTGCGACGTCGGAAACAGCAAACGGCTTAGGCTTCGCCATTCCAATCTCTGCAACCAAGGGTATGCTAAATAGTATTATCGAGAATAACAAGGCAAAGCGTGCAGTTATGGGCGTCTCATATATTACTGTTACCCCAGAAATCACCAAGGCTTATGATCTTCCGGTAAACTACGGCGCATATCTCTATTCTCAGGATTCCCGTGGTCGCGAAAGAGACTCTGTTGTCTCTGGTGGTGCAGCAGACAAAGCTGGCATCAAGAATGGGGATATTATCACCAAGATTAACGGCGTAACTATCGGCGCGGCCGGCACCCTAAGTACTCTAGTTGGCGAATATAAAGTCGGCGACACGATCGAAGTTGAGTTTGTTCGCGACGATAAAACCATGTCAACAAACGTCACACTCGAAGCTTACGAAGAGTAAAAGCTAAAAACAAGAAAAGTCCTATCTGTTTAGGGCTTTTCTTTTGTTTCAAAACATGGTATAATTTCGAGGTAATAATATTTAACGAAACAGTCTAGGATTGTAAAACATCCCCTAGACAAAGGAGAAGGTAGAAGATGCCTGTACAAGCAGATATCAAGGAGCTCTTGGCTACTGGTGCGCATTTTGGTCATAAGACTAGCCGCTGGCACCCAAAGATGGCTCCATACATCCACAGCAAGCGCAATGGCGCTCACATTATTAACCTTGAAAAGACTGTCGACGCTCTCGACGCAGCTCTTCCAGAGCTAACCAAGCTCGCAGCTAAGGGCAAGAAAGTTCTTTTCGTTGGTACCAAGAAGCAGCTCAAAGACGCTGTCAAAGAAGTTGCTGAATCTATCGACATGCCATACGTAACTGTACGTTGGGTTGGCGGTATGCTTACAAACGTCGATACTGTTAACAAACAGATCCGCAAGCTAAAAGATCTTGAAAAGCGCATGGCGAGTGGCGAACTTGAAAAGCGCTACAGCAAGCTTGAAGTTCAGCGCTTCCAGGAAGAAATCGATATGCTCAACGAGCGCTACGGTGGTATCAAGAATATGACCGAACAGCCAGTTGCAGTTATCGTCACTGATATGATTCAGGACAAGAATGCAATCAAGGAAGCTAAGACTCTTAACATTCCTGTATTCGCAATCGCTGATACAAACACTGATCCTACAACTGTAGATTATCCAATTCCTGCTAACGATGATGCCATCAAGGCAGTTCAGCTAATCTTGAACTACTTTGCAGAAGCTGTCAAAGAAGGCAAGGCAAAGATTGCTAAGAACTAATTAATAAGCTTAGTTCCGAATCCGCATAGGATTCTAAACATTGGAAAATAAAATTCCTAAGGAGGAAAAATGGCAGATAAAACCGTAAAAGAAGTTGCTGGTGAAGCAAAAGCTATCAGCATTGAGCTTATCAAGAAGCTAAAAGAACTTTCCGGTGTTGGCCTAACCGATGCTAAGAAAGCTCTCGTCGAAGCTAAAGGCGATTTCGACAAAGCTCTTTCTGAAATGCGCAAGAAGGGTATGACAAAGGCTGAAAAGCGTGGCGATCGCGAAACTCGCGAAGGTCTCGTTGATGCCTATATCCATGATGGCCGCATTGGTGCTATCGTTGAAGTTAACTGCGAAACATCTTTCGTTGCTAAGACCGATGAATTCAAAGATCTTACACACAAGATTGCAATGCAGGTTGCTTCTATGAACCCACTTTATGTCACTGAAGATCAGATCCCAGAAGAGAAGCGCGCAGAAGCCATCAAAGAAGCTGAAGCATCTCTAACTGGTAAAGAACCAGAAGACAAGAAGCAGGAAATTCTTGCAAAGAAAGTTTCCAAGGCTTTCTCCGATCGCGTTCTTATGAACCAGCCATACATCTTTGATGATAAGAAAACTGTTGAACAGTTCATCAAGGAAGCTAACGCAAAGCTTGGCGAAAACATCGTCGTTAAGCAGTTCAAGCGCATTGAGCTTGGTGTTACTGAGTAATATCAATTACTAGATTGAAAATCCCTAGTCGAAAGGCTGGGGATTTTTGCTGGTTTTTCTAAATGTATGTATTTGCTTGCGATTTTTGCAAGTAATTACACTTGGGCAAAAATGGCTCATCTGACATTACTTGCGGATTTCGCAAGTAAATGGATATACACGAAAAGCAATGTATGTGGTGCGGGATGCGATAAGCTTGAAAAACTAAGAAAAATATGATATAATAAAGCTACTCGTTCCTGAGAACTTCGGACACCAAAAGGGACGTACATTACTATTCTAGAGAGGAGATAGAGCTTCATGAAAATCTATCGAAACAACAAGGATCCCAGAAAAATTGGCCTCAAGTTCAACGACCTTGCGAGCACTCAGATGCTGCTGGCTGCCTCCGGTACTCTGGAGGACGAAGTCAAAGTTAGCATCAGCTACCGCAACCGCGATCTCGACGGCGACTTCAATGCCGATCCTGACTACATCAAGGACTACGATGCAGATTCGTCCTGGGTGGTCAAGACTCTGCTTGATGCCTGTGATCGTGATTGCGAGAGCAAGTTCAATGTTCGCTTCGTTTCGGATGATGGCGACGCCAAGGTCGTTAGTGTTCGCAAGAGCGACACCGGAATGACCTTCCAGGCTCTGATCGATAGCCTTATCGGCTAAACATTTCTTCTTTCGTTTACTCCCGCTCATGCACGAGCGGGATATTTTTTGCCCACAAAAAACTCCCCTGGTTTGGGGAGCTTTTGTTGTAATCGAATTATTCTTCGACGTTATCTTTTAGGTCTTTGCCTTCCATAAGGTTAGCGAAGTCGGATAGATAGAAGCCTAGAACACCGCCAAATACTGGGAAGATTACATAGGTAACTAGCATTGGCATCAAAGCGTTCATTAGAGAATCTACGCCTTCAGCGCTTGCTGGGAAGATACCATACATCATACCAACAGCTGGGTTTAGTACGAAGGTGTTGGATTGCTGACCAAAGAAGTTGCTATTGATAACAACTGCAAGAAGCATAGCGACAAATACGCCAGCGGATACAGTGATAGCAAATGCGACTTTGTTTTCTTTGACGCGCTGTGCACGAGCAAAGAAGAAAGCAATGATGATAGCACCAATGAATTCTACCATTGTGACAGCCCAGAAGAAGCTGTAATCTGCGTTTGCTGCTACTAGATCGCCAGTTGCGGTTAGGGTTGGCAAAACAGATGTTGCGGCTTCGATATTGCCGGAGTTGATACCAGCCTGATAGAAACCATTAATTACTAGGAAGCCTAGCCATGAACCAAGTACCTGAGAAATGATGTAGATAACACCACGAACTGCGGAAACGCGGCGGCTTGCCATCATGCCTGCGGTAACGATTGGGTTTAGGTGTGCGCCGGATAGCTTGACGATAGCAAGTGTGATACCGACGTAAGCAAGGATCATGTAAAGTGGGTTAAATAGACCAAGGGTAAGAGCAATCATGGTAATGATAGCTGTACCGAAGATCTCACCAACGATAGCGCCAATGATTCTTGTATCTTTGAAGATAGTAAGAATATTTTCGTTCTCGTCACCCTTGCGAGCAAAGAAGGTCTTTACTGCGCTTGGCTTTGCCTTGGAGCTAATGATCTTGGTTGTAACCTTTGCAGATTTGTTCTTCTTTACGTTGTTTTTGAACTCGACCTTAGCTTTCTTGGAAGCTTTCTTTGAAGATT
>JAUMYE010000060.1 GCA_030528815.1 Candidatus Saccharimonadota bacterium
ACATTATTGCCATTTTTAACAATGGAGCGAGGCGCAATCAAAATCGAATCCAGATTGTTTTCAAATTTCTTTAGATAGTTTTTAAGCGTTTCTCTAAGAACAGAAAGATTCGTTTCGTTTAAGCTGCCATGTTTTTCCGCCTTTAGCAGAGCGAAGTTATCTAGAATATCCGTTCCCAACAAATAGCTATCCGAAATAATGTCCACGCAAGTAGATTCTGGATATTTGCTATGCTCTCTTTCGGCACAACTTACGCGCGCAGGAGTACCGCCAGCGTCTTCCGTAAAGAAGCCGATCGCCCACTGAGTTTGAACGAGAAGAGATAGTTGCAAATCTTCGCTATCAACATAGAAACTAGCGTAGCCCTGCTTGGTTTCATTATCTGTTCGGTAAACATATTCGCCATCTTTTTTCTCGCGCACAGTAAAAGTAGCTTTCGCATTCTTGTTACCAGTGTTTAGAAGAACAATTTTATTAATCTCTTGCTGAGCGAGCGCCTGAGACGAAGAAGAGATATTGCGCAACTCACCATTAAATCCTTCGACATTCAGCTTCTTGAAATTAAAATTCGAGACAATACCAGCAAATAGACAGGAGACAATCAAAAATACACAGAAGATAGTAATTATCTTTTTAAGTTTGCGAGGCATCACAAAACGAGGCTTCTTTTCTCCTTCAGCTTTCGCCTGCTTCTCTTCCGAAGTCTTTTTTATCGCCTGTTTGAAACTACTTACCTTGTTTTCCCACATTGAATTCTTCCTTGTTAATTTCTGACTCGAGATATACAAAAGTTACACCATTGGCGCTGTTTTCAAAATATGAGATTGGATGTTTTTTGATCTTTGCTGAGGTATTTGGATGATCTGCCTCGATTGTATAGAACAGATTATCTTTAAAGCCAAGCACAATTCCCGTATGACCACAGGAGTAATCTCCGCACTTAATACTGTCATCCGTAATACTAAAGACTGCGAGAGGTTTTACCTCTGTACCAGTAGAAAATTGAGGATAATCATCAGAGAGTTTCTTTGCTACGTCGCGCGGCAAACCCCAATCACGGTCAACTTTACCAAGATTCGTGAAGCGCTGAACAAAGTAGGCAACGAGACTCGTGTCATTATTCTTGGTCTCGAGCGGCAAATTCCAATCTTCCGCAGATACTGAGGAGGAATTGTAGTGTTTAATGATTCGCTTCATTTCGCGTTCTTCTAGGCCAGACTTTTTGGCAGTTTCAGTCATGCATTTATAAGTCTTGGTGATTTCGTCACTAAAGTTAGTCGTGACAATTTCTTGGAGCTTTGAGTTAGCGGTCTCGATTTTATCTTTCGTAATACCATATTGCTCCGCAACGCCTAGAACAATCTTCGAAGCATAGGAATAATCATTGAGCGCGGAGAGATTATTATCACCTAGATTCCATGCACTACTATCAGAAAAATCCCCGACAAGAGTAATATAGATTACTCCATCACGATTCGAATCTTTCGAATAAGCTGCAGATTTGTTAATTGGGAAGTGCTGCACCGTGCGCTTCGAGAATAGATCTACCGTTATATGCGGATAATAGCCGTCATAGAGCTTACTATAATTCGATATTTCTCCAACTTTGTTATCTTTTGGAGATATAGTACTCACGACAATTTTATATGCTTTCTTCTCACCATTGGTTTTGTCCGAGGCTTTAAAAGTCATGCCATAGTCGCTGGCTTTTAGGGAGTATTCCCTACTCGTGCCCATGACTTCTTCTCTATGGAAGCCATTTACACTATCGCCAACAATCCAGCCATCATTAAAACGTGTACCCGAGGATTTTGAGCTGTCCGAACAAGAGCAATCGTTGCTTAGAACCGTATTCTGAATATAGTTAACGTTATCTTTTGAGTAGCTATTCTGATTAGCATGCTCACTCATTCTCTCATTATTTTCTGCCAATTCCGCAGAGCTGAGCCAGCCAAGCTGCATAGAGCGCATAACGACATAATCAATATAGTTCGACACCTTGGAAACATAATTTGGATCCGTCGCATAGCCAGCAGCCTTGATAGCCTCAAGATATTTATACGGGTCAGTCATAGCTTCTTTCGTAAAGACACCCTTGGCGCCATAGGTTTTATAGTTTTGCTGGATTAGTTCAAAATAACCACGCCAACCAGCCTCTAGATTGTCGTAATAGTAGGCATTGTCCGGATTTGAGTCGTAAGCACCGAGACCAAAAAAGTTGTTGCGCATCGTAGCAAAATAGCTCGTACCAGCAGTAGATTCTACAATACTCTGAGCCATCACAGCTTCCCAAGGAATTCCAAATTCTACAGATAGATTTTGTGCGATTCCATGGTTTTCGTCGATCCACTTTTTCTGGAGTGTAGATAGGCCAATTAATTCCTCGTCTATCGCATGCGAGCGAATCGAGCTATCCTCAACATTGCAGACGGCAGGATCATAAAGCAAGACGTCGTTTTTAATTAGATCTTCTTCGGAAGCCGCAAAAATTGGACTCGCCACGAAGCTTGCTAATATTAGAGACATTGCAAATATTATTATCTTTTTCATTCTATTTCTGCCTCGACCGTATCAATTCTTTCGTAGATTATTTCGTAATCGTTAGCGTCATATCCAAGGGATTTTATTTCTTCGCGCATTTGCTTTTGCATATCCGTATTTTCGTCCGTTTCTTTGAGACAGAAAGCTTTCGAACATTTTTCACCGAGGCTTAAAGTTGCAGTTTTCCTGCCAGAATCATAGCCAATCGTATAAGGAAGTAGTTCCCTAATCGTAACGATATGGCGAAGCTTGGAAACCGCCTCGGCAGCCTCGTCGCTATCCGCAACTAGCGCCAAGTTTTCAATTTCATCTGGATAATATTTGTAATAATCAAAGCTATTGTTTTGGCCTGTTAGATATAGGCTTAGAGATTTAGTTTCGCCTTTAGAGATAGTAAAGCTCTGCTCTTTTGCTTCTAGACCATCAGCAGAAACGACAACCTTATGCTCACCAGAGCGAATCGGAACGCGCCCATTTTTTACCTTGTGGCCATCAATTTTAATCGTGGCAGTGCTCGGAGCAACCAAGACATAAAGCTCGGCATCTTTTTTGAAGATTGTTGTAAAAAGCACAACAATTAACACTAGAAGCATAGCAAAACCGGAGAGAATTAGGATTAGGTTTTTCTTGCTGAGCTTTTTAAACATAATCTCTATAATTATACCATTCTACAAGATACAAAAAGAGTAGCTTTTGAGAGCTACTCTTTTTCAAACGACTATTTCTCGGTCTTTGTGATATTCGTCATAACACCAGATGCGTCGAAGGTTGCGCGATAGGTATAAACCTTTTCTAGGCCAGCACCATCAACATAATCCTCCTGATGAACGACCTGTTCATAGACGCCGTCGGATACCTTTGTAAATTCTACAATATTTACATAATGTTTAGGAATAATACCGCCTAGACCGCCGTAATACTTAACACAGACAGAACCATCACAGTTCTCATAAGTAAACCAGTCATCTTCTAGAGTAGGATTTGTCTTGATTACGCTTTCTGCATAGCTTGCTTTTGCTCTAGTCATAAAGTCGTCATAAGCGATTCCGCTATACTTATTTGTGATTACAAGATTATCTCCAACCTGCTCAGAAGAAATCTCTTCGGATGTAGAGCCTGGGAACAAATGCATTGGATAAAGAATACCGCCTACAATATCATAATCGAAGTCAATATATGTTCTTAGAGCTTCAAAAGCATTGCGATCCTCTGCATATTTTTGATCTTCTGCATTTTGAGCGCCATTTGGATTTGCAGAATTATTATCGCCAGACTTTGAGCTGTCACTACAGTTAGTCTTGCTTTCGCCGTTATCGATTAGCTTCATTGCAGCAAAAGTACCGCCGCAACCGACTAATAGCGCGAGGATTGCCGTAAGAGCAACCACTGCACCTTTTGATGATTTTTGAGATGCGTTATTTACTGTAACGCTTTGGGTAGGCTGACCTGCCTGACCTAAACTATTTTGATCTTGCATTTATACTCCTTATGCTTTTTATTTTAACATTTTTTCAACAAAAAAACTGGAGCCGTTTTAGCTCCAGTCTCCAATTATTATTTATGAAGTTTTGCTTCTTCTGGAAGAGTTGCACCTTCGAGCAATTTTACGACTTCGTCTTCTTCGAGAGTTTCTTTCTCTAGAAGAGCGTTTGCCAAGATATCTAGACTCTTCATGTTTGCCTTTAGGACAACTTCTGCGCGCTTGTCTGCTTCGGCGCCAAGATCAGCGATTTCCTGATCGATAACTTCTGCAGTTTTCTCGGAATAGTTCCTTGCACGATCACCAAAGAAGTTTACTTCGTCAGAATTGAATACCTGATCGCGTAGCTTGTTACCAAGACCTTCAGTCGTCACCATCTCGCGAGACAACTCTGCAACATGCTGAAGATCAGAGCTTGCACCGGTCGTTACGCCGTCTTTACCAAACATGATACGTTCTGCAACGCGGCCGCCCATTGCGCGAGCAAGAATATCTTTTAGTTCATAGACATTCTTGTAGCTGCGGTCTTCTGGAGGTAGAAACCAAGTAACACCGCCAGCATGACCACGTGGGATGATTGTAATCTTGTGAACTGGGTCGGAATCTGGAAGGACGTGGCCAACGATTGCGTGACCAGCTTCATGATAAGCCGTGATCTTGCGCTCTTGGTCGTTCATGACCTTGGACTTGCGTTCTGGACCAATTGCGATACGCTCAAAAGCTTCCGTAATATCTGCATTTGTAATTTCTTCACGGCCTGCGCGTGCGGCAGCAATAGCAGCTTCGTTTGCAATGTTTGCAAGATCAGCACCACTTGAGCCAGCAGTCTTTGCAGCAAGAGCGTCAATCTTTACGTCCTTTGCCATTGGCTTGTTCTTGAAGTGAACTTTTAGAATCTCGACGCGATCTTTGCGTTCTGGAAGAGTAACATTAACGTGACGGTCGAAGCGACCAGGACGTAGCAAAGCCTTGTCTAGCATATCGATACGGTTTGTTGCAGCAATAACAATAACACCGGTCTCATTCTCGAAACCATCCATCTCGACGAGGATTTGGTTTAAGGTCTGCTCGTCTTCGCGGCCAGCACCACCTCTTGCATCGCGCTTGTGCGCTACGGCATCAATCTCATCGATAAAGATAATACTTGGAGCATTCTTTTTAGCCTTATCAAAGAGGTCGCGAACGCGGGATGCACCAACACCGACGAACATTTCAGCAAATTCAGAACCAGAGATTGAGAAGAATGGAACATTTGCCTCGCCAGCAACAGCACGAGCCATCAAAGTTTTACCAGTACCTGGATCACCGGCAAGAAGAACGCCACGTGGAATCTTTGCGCCAAGCTTTTCGTATTTCTTTGGACTCTTTAGAAAATCTACGATTTCAGACAAATCCTGCTTTGCAGCTTCATTACCAGCAACATCATTGAAAGTAACACGCTTCTTTTCGTTGCCATAGAGGCGAGCCTTAGCCTTGCCGAAGCCCATAGATTGATTATTCATGCTCTGAGCCTGACGCATCATGTAACTCAAGAACAATAGAACAAAGACGACAGGAAGAACAATCATACCGATATCTAGGATAGTGCCCATAATATCGACGTTTTCTTCGATCTTAATCTTAACCTTGCCAGAAGTAATTGCTTCTTCGAAGCCCTGCTCCTGAAGCGTACCAGAACCATCTTTTCTAGATACCATTCTTGGTAAATCTTGACCATCGCGAGGAATAACATGAAGTTCGTTACCACGGACAATAATCGTGTCGAGCTTCTCTTCGTTAGCGTAGTCAAGGACAGTAGTAATATCTTTTTCGGTTTCTGCGCCGCCTTCACCGCCCGAAAGAGTCATGAATAGGCCGCCACCAATACAGAGGATTATTAGCCAAAAAACAACAAGACGGAAACCGTTTGCTACTTTGTTCGTTTTCTTTTTGTTTGGCTTTTTGTTAGCCGTTTTCTTGTATTCTGGCATTAAAACTCCTAAAAACTCATTAAATGGTCGGGGCGACCCGACTTGAACGGGCGACCTCGCAGTCCCGAACCGCGCGCGCTACCAACTGCGCCACGCCCCGATAAGGGTTATTATATCACGAAACTACTTAGCAGATAGCTTGCGCAAGGAATAACTAGGGGAATATTTATCTAGATTTAAGGTAGCCTCCTCGACCACTTCTAGATTATCGTTCGGGAGAGCATCTTCATTCATTGAGACGAACCAGAAATTATTCATATCTTCTATAC
>JAUMYE010000061.1 GCA_030528815.1 Candidatus Saccharimonadota bacterium
TTATTGGACTCCTTTATGATTTAACGGTTGATAAATAATAATTAATTGGTTGCTTTGTCGGCGATACCGTCGAGCAAGGCGTGTAGATTGCCAGAAAGTGCATTCGTGACATCGTTGACTGGGCTGAGAAGCATATCGACGACCTGGCCGATGAGCTGTTCCTTGCTTGGAAGCTTGGATAGCGCAACGACATCTTCTTCGTTGAGAGCTTTACCGTCACCAGAGAAAGCACCCTTAAGTTCTAGGGCAGCGTGATCCTTAGCAAACTTTGCTAGAACCTGTGCTGGAGCGACTTCGTCGTTGTTAGAAACGGCATAAAGTAGCTGACCTTCTAGAGCGCTTGTATCGGTGTCTTTGTAAACTGCGATTTCGCCCATGGCGACACGGACAAGGCGGTTCTTGACGATTTTAATTTTGACATTATTCTCGCGCGCAGCTTTGCGAAGTTCTTGCATTTCCGCGACCGTGAGGCCCTGGTACTTTGCAAAAACGGTCATCTTAGCGTCGCTGAGAAGCTCGTTTAAGTCGGCAACCAATTGTTGTTTCTTATCTTTGCTAATTGCCATAGATAGAAATCTCCTTTTGGTTTATTCGTTTTAGCCAGATTGTTAATTGCTATTTAGCACTTAAAAAGCGCTAGATATAGCGCGTCACCAAGAATATATAAGAATATTTATCCTCGGCGGCATGATTAAGCTGATTGCTCAGCCGCCGCTGTCTTTGGTAACTGGGAGTATTATAACAGATAGGACTTCAAAATGCAAGAAAAAGAGCCCTCTTTTGAGGGCTCGAATAGAAAGGAATGCTCAAGGCGTGTACTCGTGGAAATCTGCACCAACCCAGTACTCGAGGTATGCTTTGATCTGCTCGAAATGTTTTGCCGTAAAGGGGGCGATAGGTTTGGCTTCATTGCAGACGTAATAATCCAGGAGCTGGGAGTTTATGAGATTGCCGCTGGGCGCGATCGCTTTGCTCTGCTCTTTGCTGAGGTTGAGATACTGCGCGGAGTAGATAAAATCGCACTTCTTATGGATGATTTCGCCGTAGACAGAATCGATCACTTCGCCGTCGGCATCCATGTAGCTGCCGCCCTGATAAGGCCTGAAGGGGCCACGGTATACTCTGGCGTTCATGAAGTCGTTAATGATTCTGTCGTCTTCACTCTCATATTCCTTTGGCTCTTTGAGCTCGAATTCGAGGCAGTAGCCGCCATTTTCCTTGTCCTCTCCGATTATTGCTTTGTATTCTCCGGAGATCATGCAAACCATGGCATCGATGAGCTGTTTGATGGGGACTTCTCCCAGGGTAAGGACCACCATCAGTTCGGGGTCTTTTCTGAGCTTGTTAATGGCGCTCTGGCCTTTGATTTTGAGGACTGGGTCCTCATCGTTGTTTCTGAGGGCGTCCTTCTCTTCTTCTGTCAGAAGTTCGTTGATGCTTGCATCGAGATACTCGAGCTGCATCGGGGTCAAGAGGATGCCGTTTCTTCCTGGCGCGGCAAGCAATACGCTTGCGAGGGCATAGTAGTTGATTCCCTCGTCCATAGTTAGATCCTTTCTCTCAATGTGCGGTGCGCCAAGAAACAACCTGGCGCGCGGATTTAGATATTATACAATAATCTATTAAAATCGTCAAAGATACAAAAAGGGCCCTCCGGAGAGGACCCAAGGGGATGATTAGCCGAGGTTGTGCTGGCAATAGGTAAACCAATCGGCGAGCCAGAATCTGAAGTATCTCTTGATTTCTTTTTCGGTCTCGTGCTTGAAAGGCTTTTTGGTATCAGTAGCTCCTTCGGTTAGAATTTTGAAGAGTTCTCTATTCGTGAACTTCTTGTTGGCTTTATTGTAGTCGGCCTTAAGTTCGAGAATATCGATAGATACATCTTCGAGCCATACCGCTCTTTTCTCGCGCGTTTTCCAGAGTTCACTATAAGCGGTATCGAGCGGACAGTTATCGTCATCGACGTATCCTCCACAGTCATGGTCGAATGTCGGCATACGAATGCAGACTTTTGCGTCGAGGAAGTCCTCGATAAGTTTAGGACACTTGTGGGTTTTGCCTTCGCTTGTAGCGGGAGGTTCCGTGTTGGCACTGTTGTCGGTTGCGGGGATTTCTCTTACGTCTTCGATCTCGATTTCTTCGCCGTCTGTAATCTCTCCTGTTAAGAAGTCGATTGTGACGCTAAGGAGATCGCTATGGTCGAGAGTGCTGAGTGCGAGGATGGAATATAGGACTTTATTGTCCTTGAGTTTCTGGATAGCGCGGGCGTGCAGTGAACTTTCCTTTTTGCCGTATTCTGAAAACTTGTCGTCCTCAAGGGCACGTTGCTCGATACCCTGAAGACCAGCAATGCAAGCTTTGAGGTAATCGATTTGCTTTCTGGTCAGCGCGGCATCTTCGACGCCAAGGATATCGCATGTGATTTTTAGATAATCCATTCAAATCATCCTTTCTGAAAATGTGCGGTACGCCTAGATTGTATCTGGCGCTCGGATTGCATAATTATATAATGTTTTTACTGGTTCGTCAAAGCAAAATATGTTATATTTATCTTATGATAAAGATTCTTGCAGGTGGCAAAAAGAACAAAGATTGGCTAGCTGAGGCTTGTGACGAATACGAGAAGCGTCTTCGTAAGCCTTTTGATCTTGCTTGGCAGTTTGTTGAAGAATCTGAACTTGATTCTAAAGTATTAGCTTTGGATAAAGATAACTTTGTAATCTTGCTTGATGAGCGCGGTAAGATTTTGAGCTCGCCTGAACTATCCGAGAAAATGGCAGATGCTTTTGGGTCTGCCAAGAATATTGTTTTTGTGGTTGGCGGTGCTTTTGGGCATTTTTCGCCAGAAATGCAGGCTCGCGCAGATCTGATTCTAAGTTTTTCCAAGATGGTGTTCCCGCATCAGATTTGCCGCTTGATTTTGGCTGAGCAGATTTACCGTGCGCAGGAGATATATCTAGGGCATCCTTACCACCACGCGTAGAATGATATAATACATCCATTTAGGAGTCATATGAATCTAATTAACTATATTCAAAAATACGGGCAGATTAGTTTTAAGAAGATGCCTTTTAATGATTTGGATAATTTGGTTTTTTGTTCCCTTGCTTACCTCGATTATTCTGGGACCTGTGTTGATTCTGGACTTCATAGTATCAAAGAGATTGGTCAGGATTATTTAAAGACGCATCGTTTTAAGGATGTGTCGAAGCTTGGCCTTTCTATAAAAGATGCCTATAAAACTCTTGTTGAAGTTATAAATGCGCCACGTTTTGCTAATGTCGGTATGTATGACTATGTTTATTTGCTTGACGAAGAGACGCAGTTTGGTGCTATGACTTTCACGATTACGCCGAAGCTGTCTTTCGTGGCTTTTGAGGGTACTGATCAGACGATGAGTGGCTGGAAGGAAGACTGTTTGCTTGCTTGTCGCTTCCCTGTTGAGAGTCATACTTTGGGCGCTGAATATCTGAAGAAGCATATTTCGCTTACTGGTCCGAATGTGATTGTTGGCGGTCACTCCAAGGGCGGCAATACTGCCCTTGTGTCGGCTATGTTGGTTACTGGCTTGAAACAGCGCAAGATTACTAAGGTTTATAGTAATGATGGCCCAGGTCTTAGAAAGCGCGAAATGGAGTCGAAGGCTTATAAAACGGTTCGTCCAAAACTAAACCATATTGTCCCGCATTGTAGTATTGTTGGTATGCTTCTTCGCCACGATAAACATTACCCGATTAAGAGCAATACTTATGGTGTGTTTGCGCACTCGATGCTAACTTGGGAAGTTATTGGCGATAAGCTTCGTCGTAGTAAGCTAACCGCAAAGAGTCTTGCGCTTGAAAGGAGTTTGACGGAGTGGCTTAAGGATCATTCCGACGAAGATCGAAAGAAGATTATTGATGGCGTGTTTGATTTGTTTGAAAAATCTGGAATCAAAGAAACAGTAGATATCGCAAATGCCAAAAAGCTAGTTGCTCTTGCTAAGAATCTCAAGACCGTAGACGAAGAAAGCAAAAAGCTTGTTGTCGATATGGTAAAGTATGCTGGCAATAATATAAGTCAGGCAGCAAAGAAATCTGTTTAGAAAACAAAAAAGACGCCCTATGTAGTGCGTCTTTTTGATTTAACTATATTTGCCCTTTATTTTGTGTAAACTGGAATCCTAGACCAAAGGCTGCGGATACGATTGTGATGATATAGAAGAATGGCACTGTTGCTAATCCAAAGAGCGGGATTAGCGTTAAACCGATATAGTACGCACCACCGACCGCTGTTACGAAGATGATCATTGGCTTGATTGCTGCTACTGCAATGCAACCAAGAATGACAGCTACGATAACTGCGATTAAGACGTTCGGCATAAAGGTGTATGCTCCGCCAAGATAGTCGATAGTTAGGAAGAATCCGATGGCGCCAGCGAGCAAGGCTACACAGAGGCGTTCGATGCTTAGGCCTATCATTGAGAATAAAATACCGATAGCGATTGGAATAACGAATCCCCAAATCTGGTCGTTATTAAAGACGCTTGTTGGTATTAGCTTTCCTACGTGATAGCCAATAATAAACCAAATTATAAAGAACGCTATTTTCTTTAGCTTGTAACCAAAGAGGCAGACTAGAATCGCTAAGATAAGCGTCACGACTGCTTCTGGTATAACTATCGCTGTGTTTATCATAATTTTAGTGTAACACAACAAAAGCAGTAGCTTAAATTTGTGTTAGAATTACGCCTACAACAACAATTACTGTTGCAATGAGGTGTGAAAGTACGATATGCCTATTGAGTTTTTCTCTGCCGAAGTTTGGCCATATTACGGTTAGTATGATGCCTAGCATGAAGGTCATGATCAATTCTGTCGTGTTTGATACGACGGTCGCAAAAGATGTGTTTGTTGTGGTAAAGCTGAGCCTGATAAGGAAATCTGCTGCGATACAAATACCGATCGTGAGTGCGGTCATTACAAATAGCTTGATCGGGAAATCTTTGCGAACTTGTTTGATGCGTTTGCGCCAAGATGGCATTATGGCGGTTGAGATAATATCGAAGGCAGCGCGACCTAAAGTAAACCAAAAGAACATGGTCATTGGGTCGGTATTTCGTTGCTCGGTTTTAGCAAAGATAATGTCGCTGACGCTTAGTAGAGCTACGTATGCCAAGAATAATAGCGAGGCCTGAATTTCGAACTTGCGGGCAGATTTACGCCTGCGCGCCAAGATTATAATGAATGGCGCGGTTAGGATTATGCAAAAGCCAAATACCTGGAGAGTTGTTAGGGTTTTGCCGAGTAAGAAGACGTCGGCGAAGATGCAAAATACTGGGATTAGCTGATAATAGATGGCGGCAGTGGTTGATTCTTCTTCTCTTAGAGCGAGATAGTATGGGATTGATGCGATTGAAGCGACTACGCCAGATAAAGCCGATAGTAGGATTATTTCTAGCGAGCTCTCTTTTACACCGATGAAGATAAAAATAATTGCGGCGATTATGAGATACAAGAATCCGTTTACGGCTTTGATAGCTTGAGGTTTTCTGCTCTTGAAAATAATATCGGTATTGTAGTTATCGATAAAAGCGGCAATCGAGTAGCCAAACGCGGCTATCAGGCACAGAATAATCCAATGCATTAATCTAAATATAGCATAAGCATGTTATAATTGACTTATGCAAACGAGGGAATTTTAGTGGGAATTCTTAGTAAGCTTTTCAAGAAACCAAAGACTGATGCTGTTTTTGAGACTACTTCTCCAAACGGTCGTTTGAAGATTGTTTTTGTTATCGAGCATGGCGAAATGTCCAAATAAGTTCGCAAGGATTACAAGATTATTATTAAAAAATCTAATCCACTCACTATCACTAAATTTATAATCATTTAATAATTCTAATTGTGTACGAAGATTATTAACAAGAGTTTCAGAATCGTGTATTTGTAAATAGTCATACCCTTGTTCAGTAAGCATTCTAATAAATTCTTTTTCAAGTGCTGCCTCACTTTGATATGCGTCAGAACGTTTTTCTCTGGCTCATATTCAGATACAACAGTAGCATTTTTCATTTCCATTACTACATTATACTTACTCATCTGCACTCAACTCCTTAAAACATAATAATTTATCTCTATAATATTCATATTGCTTTTGTCTTTTTTCTATTTCAGCAGGTAATCCATCTGAAATATCATTACATAGTTTATATAATTTATCCAAACAT
>JAUMYE010000109.1 GCA_030528815.1 Candidatus Saccharimonadota bacterium
AAATATTTGGAGAGACTGACGGTATTCGTGCCAAAGTCGGGACTTCGCCGCTTAGACCTAATATCCTGAAAGGGCTTGGTGTTGCAATCGCGGACGAAATGTCTTTGAAGAAAATCTTAATGGCTCGCGATACGCGCGAGAGCGGTATTTGGATAAAAGACAGCCTTGCTGAAGGTTTGAAGTCTAAAGACGTTGAAATCGAAGATCTTGGTGTTTTGCCAACTCCAGCAATCCAGAAGATTATCGAAAAGTCTGATTGCGATGGCGGCATCATGGTTACTGCTTCGCATAACCCTGCAACGGATAATGGTGTTAAACTATTTGCTTCTGACGGCGATAAGACAACTGATGAGACGGAGCTTAATATTGAGAAGCGTTTCTTTGGTCTAGAATTAGACCCTGATACCGATCCAGAAGAGCAATCTTTTGTCGATATGGGTGCAGATGCAAAATACGTCGATAAATACGCTCAGGCGGCTTCTGAGCTCCTTAAACTAGCTATTAATGGCGAAGAGACAGAGGATTATATCAAAGGTGCTGGTGAATTCTTGATGGATTCTGCTTCTGGCGCTGGCTATTCTTTCTCTCACGTTGTATTTGAAGATTTTGGCTTTGAAGTAAAGAATATCGATGTTGAACCAAACGGTAAGAATATCAATGACGGCTTTGGTGCGCTCCATCCAGAAGTTCTTGCAAAAGAATGCAAACAAAAAGGCTTGATGGGTATTGCGCTTGATGGTGATGCCGATCGCGCAATTTTGGTTGATGAATATGGTCGTGTCTGGAACGGTGACAGAATCGTTTCGATGTTGGCTTTATATCTCAAAGAAAAGGGCGAGCTCGCAAATGATACGGTTGTTTTGACGGAGTATAGCAACTTGGCCGCGATTCAATATTTGGAAGCTAAGGGTATCCGTGTCGAGAAAGTCGTTGTTGGCGACCGCGCAGTTGCCAGGAAGTGCAAAGAACTTGGCTCAATCCTTGGCGGCGAAAATGCTGGTCATATTATCTATTTGCCATGGCTAAATGGCAGCGACGGCAGCTTTATTGCGCTCTTTGCAAGGAAGATTATGCAAGAGAAAGAATGTGCGCTTGCTGATTTGTGGCCAGATTATGAAGAATTCCCAAATGCTCAGCTTGCCGTAAGTGTTAAGGAAAAGCGTCCACTCGAACAGGTTCAGGGCTGGAACGCTATGGTAGCAAAGGCAGAAAAGATTCTTTCTGGCCGCGGTAGAGTATTTACGCGCTATTCTGGTACCGAAAACAAGCTTCGTATCTTGGTAGAAGGCCCAGATCAGAGAGAAGACGAACAGATTGCTGAACTACTCGCTGAAATAGTAAAAAAGGAGATAGGTGATGAACATTAGTGTATTGATGGATTACGATACGGATATTGCAGAGCAGATGGGAACTTTGCTAAAAGATCTTAGCTCGCATTACGAAGGCGAACCGGTTAGACGTGAGGTTATTGAGGATATTATTGAATCGCCTTGGCACGACATTATTGTAATGATGGATGGCGAAAAGCTTGT
>JAUMYE010000062.1:0-4901 GCA_030528815.1 Candidatus Saccharimonadota bacterium
CACTCAGCAAGCCTATAGGCCTCCGCAGCCTGAAGTTTTCTTTGATCCGAACTTGCACCAACTTGAACCGTATTTTTAGCCCTTGTGAGCAAATTTAATGCCTTACATCCGCAAGCTTCACTAAGACTCTTAGCTAGTCATTCAGTCTGGCCAAAGCCACGCTCTCGCACGTGTTTCATAATCGTTGGAAGCGGCACGATAATAGCATCCTTATCAAATCCAACTAACCCTCCAATTAATTCTACAAGCTTCGCTCCGGCTGCCTTGTTCGAATTGTATTTAAATTCCGAAATCAATTCTTTCAAAACACCACGTCTTTCGCCTAAACAGAATTGAAAGCGGAAGGGCAGACTACAAACAGAACAGAAATCATCATTCAAAACCTTGCCGCATTTTAGGCACTTGCCATAGCCAAGACAAATGTTTTTCTTACAACAATTACACAAAATATCACCGCATTTACCGCAATTCAAACAGAATAAAGGACAAAATGTGTTCGACAGGACAAAACTAATTGTATTTTTCACAACACCTCCTCTTTATATCTTGATTTTAGAGAAAAAGCCCCATATAATAAAGCTTAAGAGTGTAATAGTGGAGGAAAAATTTATTATGGCTCGAAAACAAGACGAAATGAGCTTAGACGATGAGCTTGCCGCCGCTTTCTTGCAAGAGGATGGCGTATCTGCTTTGACCGCCGAAGAGGAACCTGTGGAAGTCCCCGACGACACTCCAGCAGAAGAAGAGCAAGTTATTGAAGAAGTTGAAGAAGATGACGAATGGGATGACGACGATCAGCTCCCAGGTCAGCTCGCAGTCGATGTTTACGAAACTGCCGACAAACTAATCATCAAGGCCCGCACTGCCGGTATCGAAAGAAAAGATCTTGATGTTTCTATCAACGATAATATCCTAACAATTTCTGGTGTTCTTAACAGCGGAGAAGACGACAAAGCCACACAGTGGCACATTCAGGAATGCTATTGGGGCGAATTCAGCCGCACAATCGCTCTTCCTGTCCAAGTCAAAGAAAATGGCGTAGAAGCTATCCTAAAAGACGGCGTTCTAACCATCTCCTTCGAAAAGGAAAAGGTTGCAGCTCCAACCAGAATCCCAATCAACTAGGATTTATAAAAGCAAATAACTGTCCGAAAGGGCAGTTATTTTTATGCCTGCAACAAATTATTAAACCAACAAAAAAAGAAGCCCGAGGGCTTCTTTTTCTAGAACATTCCAACTACGAAGTTTACAATCGCGAAGGCTAGAAGGGTAATAATAAGACCAATTACGCTATACATAATAGTATCCTTAGCTCGCTTAATCTTACCAGGATCACCAGCAGATATCATCATAAATACGCCACCAATTATAATCATAATAACTGCCAAGATACCTACTACTAGGAAGACTACATTTAGAATATCCTTAACCTTCTGAAGAACACCATCCGTAGTGCTACTATTCATACACTTATCATAATCCGGCCCAGAATTACCATAAGCCGCCTGACAAGCTGCTTGTTTTGTTTCGTAAGAACCTGCAAAGCAAGGAGCTGCAACAGCCAAGCTACCAGTAACAGTCAGAACGATTGCCCCCAAACTAAGTAGAAACTTCTTCATTTATTCCAAAATACCCAAAACAAAGTTTACGATTGCGAAGGCGAGAAGAACAATAACTAGACCAATAATGCCATAAAGAATCGTATCCTTTGCTTTCTTGACCTTTCCAGGATCGCCAGCAGAGATTACATAGAAGATACCGCCGATAATAATCATAATTACAGCAACGATACCAACGACCATTACAATCCAGTTAACAATCGTGCGAACATTACCATAAAGATCGTTCTTTTCGTTCTTGCCATCCATACAGTCTTGATAGGCAGCATCGTCATTAGACTGAGTCTTACAAGTACCGCACTTCGCAATACGAGCAGGAGAAGTCTCACTAGAACAATCAACGCTTACTGCTGCGTAAGCATCAGGATGCAATTCGTTAGCAGCAAAAGCTACAAAACCCATGCAAAGAACTGCAGCTAGATAATAACCAATTTTTTTCATTACTTTCATTTTTTTCTCCTTAATTGAACAAAGATAGTACAAAATTTACAATCGCCCAAGACAAGAGCACGATTATTAAACCAATAATACCATAGATAATGGTATCACGAGCCTTCTTATTCTTACCTGGATCGCCCATAGAAATAAGCATCAAGACGCCACCATAGATAATCATGATGACCGCCACAATGCCAACGACCATAAATACATAGCCGAGGATTCTTTGAACGTCACTATATAGATCTCCAGAACCTGGGGTAGAGGAACCTGGATCAACTGCTTCAATGCCTTCATTGACCTTCGATTTCGCATCACCAAAGCCAGAAAGCAATCTCAAAACAATAGAGTTACTCAATTTACACTTCCTTTTATATTCTTAAAAATATTATACCATAACTACTAATCAGCATCATCCATAAGCTCTAACAAAAAACCGCCATTTCTGGCGGTTTAATAAGCTTTTCTAATTAGCCCTGTACCATCTGAAGTACGAAGTTGATAATAGCGAAGGCGAGAAGAGCAACGATAAGACCGATGATACCATACATGATAGTGTCCTTAGCTTTCTTGACCTTGCCTGGATCGCCAGCGGAGATAGCATAGAAGATACCACCAATGATGATCATGATAACTGCGATAAGACCAACTACGAATGTAATACCGTTGATGATAGTACGAATTGTAGAGTTAAGATCAGTTGCAGAGCAAGGATCGCTTGCGCTTAGGACAGTGCCAAGACGAGCACAGTCAGACTGAGACTTACCATAGAAGCTTACGGAACCAGCCTTCTTGTTGTTAATGCTCAATAGGCTAGCGGTCTCTGCAGAAACATACTGTGATCCACAAGAAACAGGGAAGTCAGTAGTCGCTTTATCCGAAGCAATTAAGTTATAGCGATTGTTGCAAAGGCCATCAGCAGCGAAAATTGGCGCAGCAACTGCCAAACCGCTAAGCACTGAGAGGCCGAGGACCAACAAAGCTTTTTTAATCTTATTCATTTTTCTCCTTTAATTATTTTAGAGTAGTTACTAAAAATATAACATAAAACTCAAAAAATAAAAATGCTAAAAACTATCTTAAATATTAGCGAGTACAAAATTGACAATTGCACCGGCCAAGAGAACAATAATTAGGCCAATAACGCCACCGAAAATTGCTTTCTTACCCTTGGTAATCTTGCCCGGATCGCCAGCAGCAGTCATCATCGAAACACCACCATAAATAATAGCAATAGCCGCGACAACGCCAGCTGCAATAAGAAGGACGTTAATGATATTCTGCGCAGTAGTACTCAAGAAACCTTCAGGGTCACTAATTACATTACAGTTTGGATCAATATCGCAAGGGTTAGCACCATCAACACCGAAAGTAGTAAAAATACGATTCATTACGTCAAACTCCTTATATTCCAAGTCCGTTTAGAACTACCGTTACGATAAAGCCAGAAATCAAAGCGATTACAAGACCGATGATTGCAGAAATAATAATCATCTTGGCTTTCTGAATCTTGCCTGGATCACCAAATGCAGCAGAGTACATCACGCCACCCCAAATAATAAAACCAACCGAAGCAAGACCAACAGCAAGAGAAGCCCAGCCGATAATAGTCTTTACTAGATTCTCGACATTGTCAATATGGCCACCACCATTGTAGCCTTCGCAGCCCTTAGGGTTAGTACATGTTTTAGGGTCAACGGTAATATCAATATTGCCGCCCGATGCAAAACATTGCTGTGGCACAAGAAGTAGAGCAACAAAACCAAGTACAATAATTACTTTCGAGATAATCTTTTTCATACTACAAACCTTCCGTCTGTTTAATTACTAGGTTAACAATAGAGGCCGCTAAGATAACAATAACAACACCAATAACGGAATTAATAATTGTCTTCTTGGACTTCTGAATCTTACCAGGATCGCCTGCACTAGTAGAATACTGAACGGCGCCCCAAATAATCATAAGAATCGCCAAAAGACCGGCCCAAATGAAAGCCTTGTTCGCAATCGAGACAAAACCTGCCTTAGCAGAAGAAGAGAACCAGTCAGATACTTCACGAACAATTCCGATAATTGCCGATGCGGCGGTCATAATAGCGACACCGATCGCAGCGTTAGTAATCACTTTCTTACCTTTACCGACTTGTTGTTCGTTACTTCCAGCCGTCAAATATAAGAAACCACCCCACATTACCATAATGACAGCTACATAGTTGGCAATACCGAGAAGCATATCCAAAATATTGATAGCGAGACCGACTACAAAATCCCTCAATCCACCATCTTTCTTAAAATCATCATCCAAACCATTGCACCATCTATTAATCCCAAGGACGGAAGTAGGGTTACAATCAATAGGCGCAGCTACGGCAGGAGCAGAGAAATTAACAATGCCAAAAGCAGCAGTTACGATTATTAATAATGAGGCTAAAATCTTCTTCATTTCTACTATCCTTAATTACCTATCAAGAATTGAATTAATACATTAATCAACATAAAGAAAACCAAACCAATCACGATCTCCACAATACGCTTCTTAGCTGTAGCGACACGAGAAGGATTATCTCCAGCCGTTGCCCATATAAAGCCAGAATAAACAATAAAACCAGTACCAGCAATAAAGATAAGAGCAGTGAGAATGCCTGCGACATCCTTAATCATTTGCTCAATACCTTGATCGCACCAAGATTGTGGCAAAATACCAGTCTCGCAAGATGCGCCAGAACCAGAACCAGAACCAGAAGCGGCTGGGTCGGCATATACATTCGTGTAACCTACAAAAAGAGAAGAGAAAACAGCCATCATAATGGCCAACGCAAAAAATTTCTTTTTTACACTACCAAA
>JAUMYE010000062.1:4911-6118 GCA_030528815.1 Candidatus Saccharimonadota bacterium
TTTTTCGACACTTTGGCCGACTGCTTCTTTATCACAAACCTCTCCTATTAAGCTTAGTTAATATATTATCACGGCGCACACTTTTTTAGCAAACCTGCAAACATAAGCAAAAACGATGCCAAATTGATATAATTAAAAACGTAAGAAAGGGTAGGACTAGCACCATATATTATATGCGATTGACCTTGACTAAATCGCTTATGTGTGCTATAATTAAACGCATTATGAAGAAGTTTTGGCGAGGTGCCATTCTTTCCGTTTTCGCTATGTTGCTTGGCGTTTTTAGCTTGAGCGCCCCTGTTTTTGCCGACCCAACCCCTACAAATCCTACGCCAGAAACTCCAGCAGTTACTGCTCCAGAAGACAACACTACAACTACCGTAGAGTCAAATGGTACAGAAGATCCAAAAAGCTGTAGCAAACAAGCTGGTGGCCAGGCCTGGTTTATCTGCCAGGGCACTGGTACTCTTGCAAATCTTATCGATGGCGCATATGGCCTTCTTGAATATTTAATCAAAGTAGACCCTCTGCCAACAGAGGAAAATGCTCCATTTAGAGTCGTTTGGAATTATTTCCGCACCATCACAAACAGCCTCTTTATTGTTGTGCTTCTTATCTGTATTTTGTCCCAAATTACTGGTTTTGGCATCAACAATTACGGTATCAAAAGGGCACTTCCGCGCCTAGTTATTATTGCTATTGCCGCAAACCTAAGCTATCTACTATGCCAAGTTGCTGTAGATCTAAGTAATATCCTTGGTCACGGACTAAAGGATTTCTTTGCTTCTATCGAAACGCAAGCTATCGCAGACGGTACTATTAATACAGAAAGCGCCGTTAATGCTAGCGCACTTGTTTCTAAGATTCTTGGTATCGGTGTTGCAGCTGTCGTAGCCGGCACTGCTGTCCTATCTCAAACTGGTGGCTTCACTGGTATTATGTGGCTAATCCTCCCAGTTCTTCTTACTGGCGCTCTTGCTGTTATTAGCGCGATCGCAACCATGGCCGCACGTCAGGCTCTTATCTATCTATTAACCATGGTATCGCCACTCGCTATCATCGCTTACGCCTTACCTAATACCGAATCGTGGGCAAAGAAGTGGTACGCATTACTCATACGCATGCTCATTTTCTTCCCAATGTTTGCTGTTATGTATGGTGCATCCCACCTTGCAGGTTTTGTTGTTATGACATCTGCAAACGTCAA
>JAUMYE010000063.1:0-1591 GCA_030528815.1 Candidatus Saccharimonadota bacterium
TATGAAGGGCGAGTTGGCGGAATCCGTGAAGCGCGTTGATGGCGATGCAGCTAAATGGGTTTTAAAGTTGCGCGAGAATTTGCGTTGGTCTGATGGCGAGCCAATTACGGCTGACGATGTTATCTATACGATTGGTTTATTGTCTGATAAGAGCGCGAAGACGACGATTGCTACGGATTTTTCGAGCGTTGATTTGGTAAAGATTGACGATAAAACGGTTGAGTTCGATTTGCCATCGCCTTATATCGATTTTACAGATAGCTTGGAATTCCCAATTGTGCCAAAGCATATTCTTGGCGATATTGAGCCTGCACTTGTTTACGAAAGTAGCTTCTCTAAGAATCCAGTTGGTTCTGGAGTCTTTAAGTTTAATGCGGTTCAGACAGAGAATGTCAAGAGCAAGGCAATCCAGACGATTTATCTTAATAAGAATGAACAATATTATTTGAGCGGCACGCGTCTATCTAGCTTTACCTTAAAGACTTATGATAGCGTTGCGGATATTCGCGAGGCGTTCGAGATGTCCGAGGTTACAGCTACGGCCGAGCTCGATCAGAATGAGCATTTTAGTCGTGAACAGGTAGCAGAGAGGGATAGCTCACTCAATGCGGGCGTATTTATGTTCTTTAATACGACTAGCAGGAATGCTGTTGGTGATGTAAAAGTTCGCAAGGCGATTCGCAAGGGTATTGATATGGCTGCGGTTCGTGGTGATGAGTTCGCTAAGCGCGGCTTGGATTATCCGATTCTTCAGGCTCAGATTGAAGATTTAGCGTTCCCAGAGATTGAAGGCTATAACTTGTCTGATGCGCGTAAAGAACTTGAGGATGCAGGTTATGAGTTTAAAGATGGCATTCTTTCTAAAGATGGTCAGCCTCAGGCAATTAGGCTTGTTCTTCGTGGTGGTAGCGAGCAGAAGCTTGTTGCGGAACGTATCGAGCAGCAGTTAATCCAGCTTGGCTTCGAGGTTAACGTTACGATTTATGAAGATATGCCGATGGCTCCAGGTGGTGGCGATTTCTATTCGAACTATATTCAGCCTAGGAATTTCGATATCTTGCTTTACGAAGTAAACTTGGGCGTAAGTGCCGATCCGTTTGTGTATTACAACTCAAAGCAAGCAACGGAGCATGGTTGGAACTTGAGTAACTACAACAACAAGTTGGCTGATGACGCGTTGTTATCTGCGCGTACGACAAACGACTTCGACCTTCGCAAGATGAAGTACGAATCATTCCTCGGCTATTGGGTTGAAGATGTGCCATCGATCGGTGTTTATCGTTCGAGCTTGAGTTATTACTATATGGATGGCGCACAGATCTATTCTGAAGATGTAACAATGACAGATGCGCTCGATAGGTTTGCAGACGTAAGAAACTTTGCAACACAAAAGGGTAGAGTAAATCTTACGCCATAAGGATTTGAATTTAAGGAAGCCTGCAGGTCGTGCAGGCTTTTTCTTGGTTGATTTTAGTTTGTCTTGTGATATAATTTAGGTATTGCGCCCGTGGTGGAATTGGTAGACACGCTACCTTGAGGTGGTAGTGGCCATTTTAGAGCTGTGCTAGTTCGAGTCTAGTCGGGCGCACCA
>JAUMYE010000063.1:1691-6082 GCA_030528815.1 Candidatus Saccharimonadota bacterium
GAAAGATTATCGACTAGCGGAGCTGAAGCCAACGAAGAGGTAACTGTCGAGGAGAGCCTTCAAGAGAAAGGCGATTCTTTGCGAATATCTCATGAGTATAGCCGCGAAGAGGTCGAGGATCTTTGTACTGAATTTGCTGATACTTATGATTTCGGGAGCCAGGAAAAGAAAGATGAGTTCCTAGAGCAATCGGGTCGTTTGATCGCTGGCGAATTGCCAGACGGTTCTAAGTCTGAGCATGGTGTGCAGTTAGTTGCGGATTTAATATCTTTTACGCAAGTAATCAATGATGAGTACGGCGCTCCCGATGATAATTTTGTTGATTTTATCGATAGTTGCTCTAAAAGTTTAGAGGACAATACTCATCTTGTGGGCCCTGGCGTTGATCCTTATTTGGCAACACGCGCAATGTGGTCTGGTGTTCGAAAGGTTGTTTCCGAGCTGGAAAGTAGGGAAAGTTTGGAAACTAGCGATTTATTAGACATTAATAATGGCGAAGGGCGACTAGAGGCCTGTGTTGGCCTGGTTACTGGTACTATGGAAGCTTATCTTGGGAGTCATGCTGTTACTAATGAGGAGCTCTTGACGATTATGGAGAGGTTTCCGGACCGCACCTTCGATAGGGGTGAAGATCCAGTATATAGGTATTCTTTGGAAAGGTCTTTTCGTGCTCCAGAGCGCGGTATGTGGTCTTTTGGTACGTTCGAAGTTGGTTGTTTAGCAAAGTCCGCAACAGCAAGCAATATATGCCTATTGATGGAGGCCTATTCGGAGTTACCTGGAAGTAATAAGAGTGATTTTTTGCAGTCTCGCGTAGATGCTATTGCGATCGAGTCGGCTAAATTGGTTCCTAGTAGAGATTTTATCCATAATGAATATCCTGGGAGTCATAATTTGGTCGTTGCGATGCTGAATTACTATGATGGGATGAAAGATCTTGAATCTGGTCAGTTTGACGATGACGAAAGGGCTGAAAAAGAGAAGGAATTGAGAGAAAAGTTAGAGTCTGTTCTTGAGAAATGTCGATCAATTACGCCTGATGGTTATGATGGCTTTGAAAGCACGATTTTTGATATTTCTCGATATGATAGTATGTATGAGTTCGGAGATTACGATATAGAGCAGGGCGGAGGTTCTGCGGAGCTTGCTTCGAAAGCTGGGGACGAGATGTCTGCTATCGATATTCTTAGGCGTATTGAGCGTTGTACTGGAGGAAGCTTTAGTGCGCCACCGGTTTCTGGTGTTGAATATTATCCTCAATGTGGCGGAGATAATGTAGGTAAAGATGGGCAACCTCGTCTTAGTATAGACGAGTTGGCGAGTGCGGTTTTTGATACGTTGGCACAAAAAACGAACAACGACGGGACGATAGAGGCAAGCGAAGATGTAGATTTGCGAAGTGCTGAATTTCGTAGATTTATGACTGGCATTAATGAATATTTGATGGAGAATAACGGAAAAGCTGTCTTGACTCCAGAACTAATCGCTCTTTTGTCGTGGGTTTCTGATTTAGCTAAGTATTCGCTTCGTAGTCTTCCTGATCGCGAGGTGTCTCAACTTCCGTACGATCCAGCTTTTAAGGAAATCGTTCGTTTTAACGAATTGACGATGGGGGATGGATATAATTATCAGAGTTTTGAATCGTTCTGGCAAAGCTTTGAAAGAACGCCATATGTTTCGGCAGCGAATGAAACTGGTGTTTCTGAAAATCCTGCAGTTTTGCAGGCAATGACCGATTTGCAGACGAGGGAGCTAGGAAGAGCTAGGGCACAAATGAGGATTTACGATAGTCAACGAAGGGCCGAAGATGCGATTCATGAAAAGCGTGCAGCGGCATATCGATATGATCCAGAGAGTTCTAAGATGGGGACTAAAAGGTATTTTGATCGCGCCAAGAAGATGGTGAATTCTGGAAACCTCGAGCACGAGCTTGAAGTTTTGCGCGAACGCGTAGAATGAGTTTTATAAAACCTACTAGACAATTCAATCTTCTTATGCTAAAATTTTTGTAAGACAAGGTCAAAAAGTCGAAACAAAAATAAAAACAAAAAAGGATTAATATGAGAAGGAATAGGAAAGGTCTCTCTTTCTATGTTTCTGGCGGTGCAGTGTTGCTTGGTTCTGCGCTTCTTGCGTTTTCTGTTGCCGCTACGAATCATAACGGTCAGTACGAGATTTCTGATAGCCTCTCTACGACGGGTGATGTATATTCTGGCATTGAAGACGGAATATCTTCGCTTCTCGTTAATGGTGGAGAGAGCGAGCTGAGCCTTGCTACGATCACTGCTAGTGGTATTAATTCTGCTGCGGTGGAAGTTACGGGTGCTAAGCTGAGCTTGATTGGCGGTACTGTTATTGCGAATAGCGCGAATGGTAATGCTTTCTGGCTAAATGATAATGCGGAATTAAGATTATCTCAGAGCGCTGCTTCTAGTAATGGCGATCTCGTCGTTGCTAGGAATGGTAACTCTAGAATTTTCTTTGAATCAAACTCTAGCACTAATGGTGCAATTTCTACACTCGGTGGAGCATTTTTGAATGCTTCGATGACAAACGGAAATATCTTCCGCGGTAGCCTTAATGGTAGCATTGCTTTGCTACTTTCTAATGATTCGACTTTGTACTTGACCGGCAATAGTTCTATTTATTATCTTACTGACGAAGTTCAAGACTTCTCGAATATTTATCTTTGTGGCTACACTTTAACTGTTAATGGCACTAATATTGAAGGCAATAATGAGGATTGTGGTGATTTGATTGGTGGTTACGGTGCACCAACTCGTCCATACAAACAGGATCCAGATGCGGAACCAGAGCCAGAACCAGAACCGGATCCGATTCCTCCAGCTCCAGAACCTGAGCCTGAACCAGAGCCAGAACCGACCCCTCCAACACCAGCGCCAACTCCAGAGCCTGAACCAGAACCGGAACCAACCCCGGCTCCAGCGCCAGCTCCTTCGAGTGATATTACCTATGTACCAAATACAGCGGATAATATTAACGGCTATCTAACAATTTTGGCTGTTGCTTTGATTGTTGGCGGAGTCGCTACGGCTATCGCGGTAAAGCTTAAAAAGTCGTCTAAATAATTTATAAGCGCCCCAAATGTGGGCGCTTTTTGGTGTAAATTATTTATGCTAAAATAGAATCATAACTAGTGAGGTGCGTGAACTATGAAGAATTTTTTTAAGAAAATAAAATTTGTAGCTTCAGCGGCTTTGGCTCTTGTGCTGTGTTTTGGTGGGCTTACGTATGCTGATAGCACCGAAGTTATCTTTGAGACGGACAAGGATTATGTAGATTTTGGCGAGCTTAGCGAGCTCGGCCGTTCTTACACGCAGAATTTTACTGTACGTAATCATTCGGATGCCGAGCAGAAGGTTGTTGCTAGTGTTGCGGCCTACGAGAATGGCAACGTGAGCAATGATTTCAAGATTGCTGATGAATGGCTAACTTTTGTTGATGGCAAGAATGAATATACGATTCCAGCTAGTGGCGAATCTGTAGTTAACGTTCGTGTGCATCTTCCAAATACGGCAAAGGCTGGCACCTATTATGCATCCGTAAAGCTTAATCTAGAGTCCGAAACTTTTAAGACGATCGATGTTCGTATGGATATCCTTGGTGAGGGTTTTAGTAAGGCTGGCTCGCTTGGTGGAAACTATGCACGTTCGATTTCGTTTGGTGGCAAGATTCAGGCTGGCGCAACTGTCAAGAACACGGGTAGCGCGGGTTTTGTAACGACTTATACACTGAAGAAAGGCGAAGCTTTTGGCCTAGAACATTTTCAGGATATTATTTCCGAAACAAAGGAGGTTCCTGCTGGTTCTGAAGTTAAATTTGACGCTAGCGAGTTTACGCAGGATCAATATGGTATTTATAAGCTTGAACAGACGGTTACGTATGTAAATGGCAATGGGGAACTAATCGAATCTACTCTTAAACAGACCGTCATTAATTTGCCTTGGGCAAGCGTATTTATTGCTGGTGGTGTGTTGTTTGCGATTATTGTACTTATTGTAGTGATAGCTATTATTCGCAAGAAACATCGCAAACCAATCGCAGGCGAAGAGGACTAGAACAAGAAAAAACGGCTCTTTAGGGAGTCGTTTTTTATATATGAAAGATTTCGAAATGGTGAGTCCGGTGAGACTTGAACTCACGACACCCTGCTTAAAAGGCAGGTGCTCTAACCGGCTGAGCTACGGACCCAACACCGGATATTATATATCTTATTTTGACTTTTTGCAAGTGGTGGCTGGGAAAGAAATTTTGAAGCTTATTTGCTTATGCTTGAAGCAGCTAGATAATCATGGTATATTTAGGCATGCTCTCGAAAAAACCACTACGGTTTTAGAGGGTAAATCTTATGGAAGTACCTTAATATGATT
>JAUMYE010000064.1 GCA_030528815.1 Candidatus Saccharimonadota bacterium
GTTAATCAAAGAGTTAACAAGACCGCTAGCAGCAGTACCAAGTACCAAACCTACTGCAAGGCCAACAACGTTCTGTTCACGGATGAACTTCATGAAGCCACTTGCGCCACCCTTTAGTTTGTCTGCGCCAGCCTTAGCCAAAGCTAGCGAGCGTTCACGTGCCTTATCTGCACGATCTTCACGGCGACTTTCAGCCTCGAGCTCTTCCTGGAGCTCATCCTGAAGTTCGTCAATGCGATCTAGACGCTTATCTTCTTCCTTTGCAGAATTTTTTTTGACATTTTTCTTAGCCATCACTACTCTCCCGTAAAGCTATTTATTATATCTGTAATTATACCATATTTTGCGCAAAGCACAAACGCGTTCCCTATTCCGTACTCTTTACGTACTCAAGCAGTTCCATTTCGAGCAACTGCTTAAATGAAACAATTTCCCTAGACGATGCACTAATATCACAGTCTTCCATCCAGATTGGCGGATCAAAGGAAATTACTGCATCAAGACCAACGCGACCGCTTAGCTCACGCCACTTTTCCCAGCGCACATCCTCATAGAAGCTATCAATGTCATCATGGGTTGCCCAAATCAAGAACTCCGAATATCCCATTTCGGCATTTGTCCACTCAAGAAACTCTGGCTCGAAATACATAATGTCGCCATATTCTTCGGCATCTTTATTCCTACAAATCGCAAACAAACCGCCAAGTACATCTACCGCAACAACCAGAGCGTCCTTCATAATATCACCCTCTGGCAAGTTCTCTAATACAAATACAGACAAGCCATTGTCGCCACTACCGTGACCTAAAATATGAATCCAGTCATCGACAATAATACCGTCCGAATTCATAATTACTTCGTACAAATCTTCGTTCTGACTGCGCTCTATTTTTGCCCATTTAATAATAGTTTCCGAGCGCGGATTCTCGTTCTCGTAAAAGTTTACCTTGCGACCGCTTTCGTTCATGCTGCGCTTAATCGCAATCCAGTCTTCATTATTCTCATTCATCTTATTTTTAGTTTAACAAAAAAGCGGAGCTTTCGCCCCGCTTATGCTTTTACATCTTTTCTGGAATCTCTACGCCTAGAAGGTCAAGCGCCTTGGCAAGTACATAATCTGCTTTCTCGACTAGCCACAAACGTGCAGAACGTTCCTTATCCTCTGCCTGGATAATTGGCGTCTTTTCGTAATAGCGGTTAAGAATCTGAGCAAGCCCAAAGCAGTAGCCGGCAATCTTGTGAAGCTCTAGCTTCTCTACGATACTCGAAACTAGTTCTGGGAATTTATTTAGACAAATCAGCAATTCCTTTTCTGCCTCGAAATCATAATCAGAAAAGTCAACTCGTACAAAATCTTTATTCTTTTCAAGAATCCTTCTTAGACGCACATCGGCGTACTGGCAGAATGGGCCAGAAAAACCAGTAAGCGCAAAAATCTTGTTTGGATCATAAAGAATGCCAGTCTTTCTATCAGCCACAAAGTCGCTAAACTTAATCGCGCCAGTAGCAATCTTTCTAATATCTTCGTCGCTTAGCTCGCTACCAGAGAAATTCTCGCGTACTCTTGCTTCTGCGTCGTCAAGCATCGCCTCGAGCAGTACTACACCCTTACGGCTAGACATCTTCTCGCGCTTACCTTCCTCGGTAACCTGGTCAATCGTTCCAAACCATAGATGGAAGTTTTCCTGTGGCACACCAAGCTTCTTGCCCATGGCAAATAATTGTTCAAAATAAAACTTCTGCTCTGCGCCAACACAATAGACAACCAAATCTGGCTTGTAATTTTCTGCCCTATAGAACATACAGGCAAGATCCGTCGTTGCATAAAGCGCTGTACCATTACTCTTTAGAACAAGCATTGGAATATCAATACCAAACTCATCCAAGCGACAAATCACCGAACCATCATCATTCTGCTCGAACTTACCCTCTGCCAAATATTTTTGAACAAGTGCTTTGCCTGGCTCTGCATAAAAACTTTCACCAAGCTCCAAATCAGTACTGATAGCCATGCGCTTCATGACATCATGAATATGATTCAAAGAAATCGTATTAAAATGCTCGGAATATTTAACCGCTTCAGGATCTTTGGCTTCGAGCTTCTTGAGCCATTCCTGAACTTCATCAGCAAGCTCGTGCTTCTCTTCGGCAGCTTCGTCCTTCAAAGCCTTCTTGGTATCAATATAAATCTGGCCAAGATCATAAATCGTAACATCATCGAGGCTCTTGCCACTTCTTAGAAAACCAACAACCCAAACACCAAAAGGCGTACCAGTATCGCCAAGATGGTTATCCGTGACAACCTTCCAGCCATTAGCTTCGAGCAATTTCTTTGTTGCCCAACCCTGAGTGCCCGGGCGCAAGTGGCCAACCGAATAAGGTTTTGCCATGTTTGTGCTTGGGAATTCTACGATAGCAGTCTTTCCCTTACCACTTTCGTTACAACCATAATTCTCATTAAATTCGTTCGCAAGTTTCTCTTGTAGCTTCTTTGAAGAGATTTCTACGTTAATAAAGCCAGGGCCAGCCACGGTAAAAGTATAATCGTCGCCAAGCTTTGCAATAATTTCCTCGGCGATTTGACGCGGATTTTTCTGAGCACGCTTAGCAATACGCATTGCTACGTTCGTGGAATAATCACCTGCAATATCCGCAGGAACCTCTGAAAACTCAACGGCAGTTTCGTCGATATCATACAGAGATTTAATTGCTTCTGTAATCTGCGTCTTTAGTTTATCCATAAGATAATTTTATCATAATTCCCCTCAATAAGACCATCATTTGCAAAATTATCAAACTTATGATATAAATATATTGTCGCCTGTTCACGGGTGTCTACATTTCTAGACATTAGGCGACGTTGTCTCCTTTCTTTTGTTCTAGACATGTTCTTTTGTTTTGTTTTGAGGACGGCGGATCTGCCGTCCATTTTTTATCTCCCGCTTCGTCTTGCAATAATCTCATTTTTCTGATATAATATGGCGAACGTTTGCACGGTTACCCATTACTACGCAAACGAATTTGTTCCTTTGCCATTGGGAACATACACGGCGGATTACCCGCCAATCTCCAATCATTGTTGCCTGAGGCGACTTCTCTCTTCCGCCTCAGGCGGCAACGTTCTACTATCTATCGGGCAGCCCAAACGGACTGCCCACTTTTTTGCCCAACAAAATACCGCCCAGATAGGCGGTATTTATTAGTCTTATTTCTTTGCTGCCTTAATCAAGCCTTCAAATAGTGGATGAGCACGATATGGCCTGCTTCTATATTCTGGATGACCCTGAGTTGCTACAAAGTAGTCACATTTTGGAGCCTCAATAAACTCTACCAAAGAACCGTCTGGGCTTGTACCGGAAATCTTCAAACCACCTTTTTCGATCTCCTTGATGAAAGCCTGATTCACTTCATAGCGGTGGCGATGACGTTCTACGACATCTGTTGTACCATAAATCTCTGCCATCTTGGAGCCCTTAACGAGTTTAGCAGGATAGTTACCTAGGCGCATTGTGCCGCCAGTACTTTCCTTGCCCTCTTGGCCTTCCATAATATAGACAACATTTTCGCCTTCTTCGGCACCGAACTCTTCAGAATTTGCCTTCTTGATACCGCCAATACGAGCAGCCGCAATGACAGCACACTGCATGCCAAGGCAAAGACCAAGATATGGCTTGTTATTCTTCAAACAATACGTAGCAGCAGCAATCTTGCCCTCTACACCACGAACACCAAAACCACCAGGAACAACAATACCATCGACGGCTTCGAAGTCGGATTCTTTTGCTTCTTCAGCATTAATCCAAACCGTCTTTAGCTTTACGCCAACCTTCCAAGCAGCAGCCTTTAGAGCCTCAGTAACAGAAAGATATGTGTCAGTATTATCTACATACTTTGCAACAAGACCAATCTTTACCTCTTCTTTTGGATCGGATTCAATAGCCGTAACGAGCTTTTCCCACTCGCTCATATCTGGTTCGCCATGATCAATAAAACGTTCTAGTGGAGCAAGCACGCCACCACGAACAGCATTTAGGGGAACTTCATAAACACTCTTCGCATCTGGCATTAGAACAACAGCATCTTCGCTAACGCCGCAGAACGTAGCTAGCTTTGCCGCGATATGCGGAGCATCAGGTGTCTCACTAACATCCATACGAGCAACTACCATATCCGGCACGATACCGAATTCACGAAGATCACGAAGCGAATTCTGAGCTGGCTTTGTCTTAAACTCCTGAGAAGTTGCAAGCCAAGGCACGAAACAAACATGGACATAGAGACAATTCTCACGGCCAACCTTTGTCGAAAATTCGCGGATAGCTTCAATAAAATGTAAACCCTCAATATCGCCAACCGTACCGCCGATCTCTACGATATGGACATCAGAATCAAAATGCTCTGTGTTATCAATGAAAGTCTTCTGAATCAAGCTAGTGACATGAGGAACGAGCTGAACGGTTTTGCCGCCAAATTTGCCAGAGCGCTCAGCATCGATAAGAGTTTTGTAAAGCTTACCGGAGGTCCAGATAGAATCACCGGTCATTTCTTCGTCTAGGAAGCGTTCGTAGTGACCAAGATCCAAATCCGTCTCGTCGCCATCCTGCGTAACATAGCATTCGCCATGCTCGCGTGGGTTAAGAAGACCTGCATCGACGTTAAAATAAGGATCACATTTCTGCATCGACACCTTAAGACCCTTGGCCTTTAAAATAGCGCCGATACTTGCGGCCATAATGCCTTTACCGACGCCTGAGATAACTCCACCAGTTACAAAGATATACTTAGTTTTGTTTTTCATGGCGCCTTCTTTTCCTCCTCGATGCACTGAAATTTTAATCAATAATACTCTTTAAGGATAAAGCATTTTATCTATAAGCGCAAATCAAAAAGACGATTTTATCATGCTAAAATGAACTTAATGAAACTCTTTTACCAAACCAGTTATCGCCTATACAATGAGCGCATTAAAAATCCGCTCAGCTTCTTTATTCTTAGCGATATTCACTACTCTGCTGCCATGCCAGAAGAGCGTTTGCAGCTTTGCGCGGCCGAAGCAAAACGTCAAAAGCCAGATTATATTCTTATCCCTGGCGACTTGTTGGATTTTCAAGACGATATCGATAATTCTGCAAAAATGGCTCGTCTTTGCGGCTGGCTTGAACAGCTTGGCAAAATCGCTCCAACCATAATTAGCCTCGGCAATCACGATTTCTACCGCCTTCCACCAAGAAATCACAAAGGTTGGCTGACCCAGTTTCCATCTCAGCTCATTAATGCAATCCATCCTATCGAGAATGTTCATATATTAAACAATGCCGCTTTCGAAGACGATAAAGTATATATTTACGGATTTACCGCAAGCACAGATTATTACCGAATGGGTACAGACAATAAAAAAGAGAGCATCTTTCATCCTGGAAACGAAAGCAAAGCAGTATTACTGCGCGACCTAAATAGCCTAACTCAGGAAGAACTACATAAACTACCAGTCAAAAAAGCTCGCATTGCACTCGTTCATTCTCCTGTTTATATGCAAGACGAAGATGTATTGGAAGCGTTCAAAGATTTTGATCTTACGATTTCTGGACACATGCACAATGGCGCCGTTCCACCAGTTCTTCAAGATTTTTGGCGCAGCGATAAAGGTCTTGTCGCACCAGGCAAAGCCCTCTTCCCAAAACGCGCCAGAAGCTCACTTAAAAATGCCAACGATAAGAATATTATCTGTGGCGCAGTCACGACCGTTCACGACAACAGCTCGGTAAAATTCCTAAACAAAGCCTTCCCTATCTTTACGACCCGTATCGATATGACGAAGAATATCATTTACAAACGCAAACCAAATATCAAAAACCAGTATATAAACCCAAAGAAAGCTAACTGACCCGACAGGACATAAACAATGCGCCGTCGCTTCGCAAGACAAAGAACGTTTTAGATGCTAAAAAATAGGAACGTGACTGGTTCCTATTTTTTTTAGCATCTAAAACTAAAACTGGTACACCCGACAGGACTCGAACCTGTGACACCTTGTTCCGAAGACAAGTGCTCTAATCCACTG